>NZ_JBWPVO010000006.1:0-236953 GCF_056590155.1 Isoptericola sp. GX10416
ATGCACCAAGGCCGCCTCGTCATGGACGGACCCGTCGACCAGGTCACCACCGCCTACAAGAAGTTCGTCCGCGCGCACCGCCAGGCGCGGTCGGGCGGCCGACCGGGTGGCGGCGGTGGCGGCCGTGGCCGTGGCCGTGGTGGCGGCGGCGGCCGTGGCCGTGGCGGCGGCCGACGCCGCCAGCGCGACGAGGGCTGACGGCTCAGAGGACGGCGCGCACCTGGGCCACGGCGTCCTCGACGGAGGTCACCGAGGTGTCGACCACCACGTCGGCGTCCTCGGGCACCTCGTACGGTGAGGAGATGCCCGTGAACTCAGGGATCTCCCCGGCGCGCGCCTTGGCGTAGAGGCCCTTGCGGTCGCGGGCCTCGCACACCTCGAGCGGCGTCGAGACGTGCACCAGCACGAAGCGTCCGGAGGCCTCCGCCAGCTCGCGCACCCGCGCCCGTCCGCTCGCGAACGGCGCGATAGGAGCCGCGACGGCGGTGCCGCCGTGGTAGGCGACCAGGGAGGCGACGTAGCCGATCCGTTCGACGTTCAGCTCGCGCGAGGCCTTGTCGAACCCGAGCCCCTTGGACAGGTGCTGGCGCACCTCGTCGCCGTCGAGCAGCGTGGTGTGGCGGCCCTCGTCGTCGAGCTCGGCCGCCAGTGCGCGCGCGACCGTCGACTTGCCGGAGCCGGACAGCCCCGTGAAGAACACGACGGTGCCCTCGCGCCGGGCGCTGCTCGCCGCACGGGTCACCTCCTCGGCCACGGGCTCGGGGTACAGATCGGCGACCTCGTCGGCCCACAGCGTGCCGAGCCGTGCCAGGCGTGCGCGCGTGGCGGTGGACCGGTGGTCGGCGAGCAGCACGGACCGGTCGGCACCGTGCTGCGCCGCGATCTCCTCCCAGGAGAGCCCGGCGTCGGCCGCCCAGGGGACGACGACGGCGCGCGGCCGGGTCGCGCCGGTGCCGCCGACGGCGTCGCGCACCACCGTGGCGGCGCGGGCCAGGCCGGGGCCACCGAGCGTTCCGGGCGCCGGTGCCCGGCGCTCTGCGGGTGCGAGGACGAGGACGGCGGCGGCGCCGGCCGTGACGTCCGGCAGCGCGGCCAGCTCGTCGCGGGTGGGTGCTTCGGTGACGACGACCGCCAGCACGTCGGCGTCCGGTCCGACGGCGCGGCGCACCTCGTCCCGGACCTCGTGGGCGGTGCGGCGCAGCGCGGGGTCCCAGTGTGGACCGGCGGCGCGGGCCAGCGGCTTCACGGCCGTCGCCGTCCCGTCGGTCTCCAGGACGGCGAGGGGGGTGTTCTCCGCGTCCGTCAGCGTGACCGCGGCGTTCGGGCTGCCACCGCCCAGGCGCATCGTCGGCGTGCCGCCCCCGAGGTGGAGCTCGAGCAGGTCGAGCTCGTCGGGCGTCAGGACGTGGGTGGTCTCGGGAGTGTTCATGAGCTCTCGGTGCTGTCCTTCGTGACGGAGGCCGGTTCGGCGGTGGCTGGTGCGGCAGCGGGTGGTTCGGCGGTGGCCGGCGGTGGCGGGCGCTTCTTGAGCCGTTCGCGCACGATCACCCAGGCGAGGTTGCCGAGCACGAGGGCTGCGACGGCGGCCACCGCGACGACCGTGACGGACGCGCCGAGCAGCTTGAGGCCCGAGGCGAGCAGCAGGATCGCCAGCGCCCGGCGGATGAGCCCACCGGGGGCGCGGCTGGAGACCTGGGCACCGAACCACGCGCCGGGGATCGCACCGACGAGCAGGGACACGGTGAGTCCGAGCTCGAACTCGCCGTAGAGGACGTGGCCGAGGGACGCCGCGGCCACCAGCGGGACTGCCTGCACGAGGTCCGTGCCGACCAGGTTGGAGGCCTTGAGCGCGGGGTAGAGCATGAGCAGCGCGACGATGATGATGGACCCGGACCCGACCGACGTCATCCCGACGAGCAGCCCGGCGACGACCCCGAGGATCACGGTGGGCACCTTGCGGACGACGACCTCGGCGTTCGACAGGCGGGCCGGGCCTTCGCCGAGCGCCCGGCGGTGCTGGATCATGCCGAGGGTGGCGCGGACCACGAGCATCGTGGCCGCCATCAGCAGCGCGATGCCGAGGATGATCTGCAGCGCCTCGTCCAGGGAGTCGCCGAAGGGCAGGGCACGGATGAGGAACACTCCGCAGAACGCGGCGGGCACCGAGCCGAGGCAGAGCCACAGGACGAGCTGGAGGTTCACGGTCCGGCGGCGCAGGTGCACGATCGCGCCGGCGGGTTTCATGAAGAGGCTGGCGACGATGTCGCTGGAGACGGCGACGAGCGGGTCGACGCGGAAGACGAAGATGAGCATCGGCGTCATCAGGGCACCGCCGCCCATACCGGTCAGCCCGACGATGAACCCGACGAGCAGCCCCCCGACGATGAGGCCGGGATCGATGTCGATCATGCCGGGTGCCGGCCCCCGTCCCGGTGCTCGACGGCGGAGCGACAACCGCGGACCGGTGTGGTCGCCGGTCGTCTCGGCCGTCGGGTGCGCACGGTGACAGGCATGGTCGGAATGGTAGCCTCAGCGGCGTCCGAGGGCCGCGGTGAGCCACCTCCCGAGACACTCCCCAGACACAAGGAGCTTGATGTCCACGACCACCCCGGTCTTTCCTGAACCGGTGCTCGACGACGCCGCCCTCGCGGCTGCGCTGGCCGAGGGCGCGGGTGCGGTGCTGCTCTCCCTGCGCGACGAGGTCGACGCCGCGGGCGGTGGCTTCGAGCCGCGCCGGCTCAAGGATGCGGGCGACGCCGCCGCGCAGGCGTGGCTGGCCGGCGCGCTCGCCCACGCCCGGCCCGACGATGCCGTCCTCTCCGAGGAGGCCAAGGACGACTCGGCGCGAACGGGTGCCGACCGCGTCTGGATCATCGACCCGCTGGACGGCACCCGCGAGTTCGCCGAGCGTCCGGCCGACGGCGGGGCGGGGTCCTGGCGCGATGACTTCGCCGTGCACGTCGCGCTGTGGGTCCGCGGGGCCGACGGCGGCACGAGCGGTCCCGGCGGGCTCGCGGCCGGCGCTGTGGCCCTGCCCGCCCGTGGCGTGGTGCACACGACCGGCGCGCCGTCGTCGGCCGCTACGCGGGACGCCGAGGCCCAGGCCGTGCTGGCGGGGGAGCGTCCGCTGCGCATCGCGGCGAGCCGCAGCCGCCCGCCCGCCTTCGTCGCCGAGCTCGCCGGGCGCGACGACGTCGAGCTGGTGCCGATGGGATCGGCCGGCGTGAAGGTCGTCTCCGTCGTAGACGGTACTGTCGATGCCTACGTGCACGGCGGTGGCCAGTACGAGTGGGACTCCGCGGCTCCGGTCGCGGTCGCCCTCGCCGCCGGGTACGACTGCACGAGGCTCGACGGCACCCCGCTCGAGTACAACCGCCAGGATCCCTGGCTCCCCGATCTGTTCGTCTGCCACCCGAGCCTCGCCGCGCACCTGCGCGCGGCGCTCCAGGGCGTCGGCGTGGCGATCAAGGAAGGTGCCCAGTCGTGACGTCTCACGTCCTGAGCCAGCTCCGCAGCCTTGAGGCGGAGAGCATCCACATCATCCGTGAGGTGGTCGCCGAGATGGAGCGGCCCGTGCTGCTGTTCTCCGGCGGCAAGGACTCGATCGTGATGCTCCACATGGCGGCCAAGGCCTTCGCTCCGGCGCGGATCCCGTTCCCGATCATGCACGTGGACACGGGGCTCAACTTCCAGTCGGTGCTGGACACCCGCGACCGGTGGGTCGAGCGCCTGGGCATCCAGCTGGTCGTCGCCTCCGTGCAGGACGCGATCGACCGCGGCCTCGTCAAGGAGGAGCCCAACGGCTCGCGCAACCGGATCCAGACACCGGTGCTGCTCGAGGCCGTGGAGAAGCACGGCTTCGATGCCGCGTTCGGTGGTGGGCGCCGCGACGAGGAGAAGGCCCGCGCCAAGGAGCGGGTCTTCTCGTTCCGTGACGACTTCGGGCAGTGGGACCCCAAGAACCAGCGTCCGGAGATCTGGAACCTCTACAACGGCCGCGTCCACCAGGGCGAGTCGATCCGCGTGTTCCCGCTGTCCAACTGGACCGAGCTGGACATCTGGTCCTACATCGCGGCCGAGAACATGGACATCCCGGACCTGTACCTGGCCCAGGAGCGTGAGGTCGTGAACCGGGACGGCATGCTCTTCGCCGTCAACGAGTTCACCCCCCTCAAGGAGGGCGAGACCTCCGAGATCCGCTCCGTGCGCTACCGCACCGTGGGCGACGCCAACCTGACGGCTGCCGTCGAGTCCCAGGCCTCCACCCTGAACGCCATCGTCGAGGAGACCGCCGCGGTGCGCATCACCGAGCGCGGCGCCACACGTGGCGACGACAAGGTGAGCGAGGCCGCCATGGAGGACCGCAAGCGAGAGGGCTACTTCTAAGCCATGAGCACCACGACCGAGAACCTGGCCGAAGCACTGACCGACGGCTCGACCGACCTGCTGCGGTTCGCCACCGCGGGGTCCGTCGACGACGGCAAGTCGACCCTCATCGGCCGCCTGCTGTTCGACTCGAAGACCATCTTCGAGGACCAGCTCGACTCCGTGGAGAACGTCTCCAAGGACCGCGGGAACGACTACACCGACCTCTCGCTGCTGACCGACGGCCTGCGGGCCGAGCGCGAGCAGGGCATCACGATCGACGTCGCCTACCGCTACTTCGCGACCCCGAAGCGCAAGTTCATCATCGCGGACACCCCGGGGCACATCCAGTACACGCGGAACATGGTCACGGGCGCCTCGACGGCGGACGCCGCGCTGATCCTCGTGGACGCCCGCAAGGGCGTCATCGAGCAGTCCCGGCGCCACACCTTTCTGGCGACCCTGCTCGGTGTGCCGCACATCGTCGTGTGCGTCAACAAGATGGACCTCGTGGACTACTCGGAGGAGGTCTTCGAGAACATCCGCAAGGACTTCACGGAGTTCGCGTCGCGCCTGCGGGTGCCGGACCTGACCTTCATCCCGATCTCCGCGCTGGAGGGCGACAACGTCGTCAACCGCTCGGAGAACACGCCGTGGTACGAGGGCTCGCCGCTCCTGAGCCACCTCGAGCGCCTGCACGTGGCCTCGGACCGGAACCTCGTGGACGTGCGGTTCCCGGTGCAGTACGTGATCCGCCCGCAGTCGCACGACGCCCGTGACTACCGCGGCTACGCGGGAACCGTCGCCTCCGGCGTGATGAAGCCGGGCGACCGCGTCGTCGCGCTGCCGGCCGGCCTGGAGACGACCATCGAGTCGATCGACACCGCCGACGGCCCGGTCGACGAGGCCTACCCGCCCATGGCCGTCACGGTGCGCCTCGCCGACGAGATCGACATCTCCCGCGGCGACATGATCGCGCGGCCGAACAACACCCCGGCCGCCCTGCAGAACATCGACGCGCAGATCTGCTGGATGGACGAGTCGGCGCCGCTGACGGTGGGCAAGAAGTACGCGATCAAGCACACGACCCGGTGGGCCCGTGCCATGGTCAAGGACATCAACTACCGCGTGGACGTCAACTCCCTGCACCGTGACGAGGGCGTGACCGAGATCAAGCTCAACGAGATCGGTCGCATCCAGCTCCGCGTGACGCAGCCGCTGTTCGTCGACCCGTACCAGCAGAACTCGGAGACCGGTTCGTTCATCCTGGTCGACGAGTCCACGAACAAGACGGTCGCAGCGGGCATGGTCGGCGGCCTGCCGCACAGTTCCTGACGGGACGCGACCGCCATGCCAGTTTTCACGAAGGACGACCGCAACGTCCTGTTCATCCATGTGCCCAAGACGGGTGGCTCCTCCGTGGAGAACCACTTCGTCGCGGCCGGGTGGGAGATGTCCTACCACGACGGCCGCATGGGTAAGGGCAAGCCCAACTACCTGCGGACCTGTACGCCGCAGCACATGCACGGACAGCTCCTGCAGGAGACGCTGCGACTGGGTCGGTTCGACGCGATCTTCGCCGTCGTCCGCGACCCGGTCGCGCGGTTCCGCTCCGAGTACGTGATGCGCCACAAGCAGGAGCTCATGACCACCGCCGACGCCGTGGACGCGTGGGCCGAGCACACCTTCGAACGCTTCGAGCGCAACCCGTTCGTCCACGACAACCACATCCGCCCGCAGGTCGAGTTCCTGGTACGCGAGGCGCAGGTCTACCGGCTCGAGGACGGGCTCGACACGGCGATGACGGACCTCAACGAGCGGTTCGATCTCGGGTTGTCCACCGAGGTCGAACCGGTGCGGACGAGCGAGAAGACGCGCGGCATCTCGAGCAAGGACGTGGAGGTCTCGGAGGGTCTGTTGGCGCGCCTCGAGAGCTTCTACGCCGAGGACTTCCGACGGTTCGGGTACCGGGAGCTCCCGCAACCGCGGACGCCGGCGCTCTCGCTCGCGTCTCGCGTGCTGGGGCGCGCTTCGCGTGAGCTGGCAGGGCTGGCCGAGCGGAAGACGAGCCCGCCGGCTCCGCCGCGTCGCGCTGACTGATCCCGGAAGCGCGGTACGTCCAGCCGGATGCTCCGGTTGCCGTAGGCTGTCTCCGCGCGGTTCACCTGTGCCGGGTCTGGTGGGAACAAAGAGGAGTACGACTGAACATGTCAGTGCGCAGCGCCGAGGTGCGCGGCCGCGTCGCGATCTCAGCGTCTCGTCCACGGAACGCCGCCAAAGCAGGCCGCATCTGGAACTCGATGGTGGTGCCGCAGAGCAAGGTCGTCTTCGTCAACGTCTCCAAGAACGCGAGCACGAGCCTGAAGTGGTTGACGGCGGAGCTCAGCGGCCAGGACCCGGCGACGTTTCACTCGGTCATGGGTCTCGCTCCGACGCGGCAGCAAACGATCCACCGGCGCGCGTCGTTCGTCGACGTCCCGAAGCTGGTCGACCTCGACGAGGACGAGCGCGCCGAGATCTCGCCGGAGAACGGCTGGTTCATCTTCGGGGTCATCCGTGACCCGCGCGTGCGCGCATGGTCCGCATGGCAGTCCAAGTTTCTCGTCGGCAACCCCCGGCACGCATGGCACAAGTTCCGCGACGCTCCGTGGATGCCGCGTGTCCCCGAGAGCGACGCCGACGTCGTGGAGGACTTCGCGAAGTTCGTCCAGGCACTGCGTGGACCGGGCGGTGCCGACCTGCTCAACGACTCCCACTTCAAGCCGCAGACCCAGGCGCTCGGCGAGAGCGTGGTCCCGTTCAGCCACCTGTACGAGGTGTCCGAGCTGCCGCTGATGCTGGACGACCTGCGCGCCCACCTCGAGGCGCAAGGGCTCCCGGGCACCTACACCCTCACCCGCGAGAACGAGACGCCGCTCGCGGTGGCCGGCCGGGTGTTCGGCGACGACGTGCTCGCGATCCTGGACGACGTCTACGCCAGCGACATCGAACGCTTCGGGCACCTGTGGGACTTCGACGCCGTGCTGGCGAAGGACCCGACCTGGGCGAAGGAGGCTTTCCGCGACATCGCCGGGCGAGTGGCGACCGGGCAGCGCATCGCCGACCTCGCGCTGGGCGCCGACCGGCTGCGCGACGAGGTGCGCGACCTGGAGAAGGCCCGCCGCGCGGACCAGCGGCAGATCGCGGGTCTCCAGGCACGGGTCGCCGACCTGGAGGCCGCGCTGGAGCGCAGGACGCTGCGGGGCTTCCCGGGTGCGGTCGCGGGCCGCGTACGGCGGACGTTCGGCGCCTGACCCCGCGTCACGCTGGTGGAGCCCTCGTCGAGGCATCCCCGATAGCGCATTATGATGAACCGCCCGGCGCGGGCGGGTGAACACCGGGAGAAGGGTGGGCGATGATCGGATCTGTGCGGAAAGCGCGCGTGCGTTGCCCTGCCCGGGTGCTCATCGGCGGCCTGGAGCGCACCACGTCATGAGCGCGCCGTCCTCGACGCCGTTCCGAACGACGCTCCGCAATATCGTGCCAGGTCGTGCGAGGAATCGTGCCGCCGACGCGGCCCCTCGTACGCCGCGCAAGCGGAGTGTCCGGTTCGCGCTGCGGGAGGATGCCCTCCACCTCACGATCCGCTATGTGCGCCAGGGCTGGAAGGTCGGGGAGCTCGCGGCTGTGCTGCGCGAGAGTGGCGCCGCGGTGCGGGTGGTAGCGGCCGAGGCCGAGGGCAAGACGACGGTGGTTCTTCCCCTCGACGAGCTTCGCCGGGGAGCGGCGCGGTCCGGCGACGTGGCCGATCTGTGGATGCACCTGGTACCCGAGAGTCTCGACGTCACCGATGCCGCCGAGGTGGAGCCGCCGGAGCCGGTACGACTCGGCAACTTCGCCGCGACGCTCCGTGAGCGCGGATCGAGCACGACCGCTGCGGAGTCCGCGCAGGTCGTGGTCACGCAGAAGGGCAACCTCAGCCTGTCGTTCGGCGCGACCACACGCCGCAAGTTCGAGGTGATCGTCCGCGAGCGGCAGGGCGCTGATGCCGTGCCGGTGCTCGAGGTCGAGACTCACTGCGGTGACCGGCCGGCGACCGATGTCCGCGTCGTCGCGATCCCCAGGGAGAGCGAGAACCGCTACGTCTTCGACGGCGATCTCGTGGACCTGCCGGACGTGGCGCGGGCCGACCGAGGGCGCTTCGTCCAGAGCGCGTCCGTCGCGCTGGACCTCGAAGGGCTGGCTGACCGGCTCGATGCACGGGACGAGCTGCTGGACCTCTACGTCGAGGTCGGAGACGCCGACGGGCATGTCCAGAAGGTACGCATCAAGGCTGATCCCGGTGACCGCGAGTTCGCCTGGGGCCCGGTGCGGCATCGCGGAGATGTCCTCCAGTTCGTCCCGCACACGACCTTCCGGGGGAAGAACCGCTCGCTGCGTGTCGAGCGGATGGACGAATCCGTCCACCGCGAGATCTTGCGGTGGTCCCGCCTGGCGAGGTGGCTGCCCCTGGTGCGCCCGTTCCTCGGCATCTGGCTGATCGGAGAGCTTCCGTACAAGGCCCAGGACAACGGGTACCACCTGTTCAGGTGGCTCCGCGAGCACCACCCGCGTCGCCGCGCCTTCTACGTGATCGACCGGGAGGCGCCGGACCTGGAGCGTCTCGACGGGCTGGGAAACGTGGTCCTGCGGAACTCGCCCGAACACGTACGCGTCTCGTTCCTCGCGAGCCGGTTGGTCAGCACCCATCATGCGGAGTACCTGCTGCCCTCCCGGGACCCTCGGGTGATCGCGGGCGTGCGTGGCGTGCGCGTCTTTCTGCGGCATGGCGTCTCCGGCACCAAGAACATGGTGGCCAACTACGGTCGGTTCGCCTCAGGCTTCTTCACGGACCGTTTCCACGTGAGCTCCGACCGTGAGCGCAGCGTCGCCATCGAGGAGTTCGGGTACCGTCCGGCGCAGGTCCGGGTGACGGGGCTGCCGCGGTTCGACCGGCTCCTGGCCCCGCAAGAACATCCTCCGTCGGGCCTCCTCGTGATCCCGACGTGGCGCGAGTGGTTGACACATCGCGACTCCTTCAGCGCGAGCGAGTACCGGGACCGGTGGCAGGCCTTCCTGTCGCACCCGTGGCTTGCTGAGTCGTTGAGCGACGGGCTCCGGGTGACCTTCATCCTGCATCCCAACATGCGCCACTTCGCCGACATGTTCGACGCGCCAGGCGTGCAGATGCTGCGACAGGGGGAGACCGACGTCCAGACGCTCCTGCGTGACCACGCCGCCCTCGTCACCGACTACTCCTCGGTCGGCTTCGACTTCGCCCTGCAGCACCGTCCGGTCGTCTATTTCCAGTTCGACCAGGAACGATTCTTCGGACCTCAGGGGTCGCTCCTGGACATCGAGCAGGATCTGCCGGGGCAGATCGTGCAGGACGTCGATGGTCTCGTCGACGAGGTCAAGCGCATCATGGATGCTGGCTACACCGTGAAGCCGGAGCATGCGAGGCGTGCCGAGAGCATGGTTCGTTACCATGATCGGCGGAACTGTGAGCGAGTCGCGGCATCGGTGCAGAGCGCCGGCGGGCCCGCCGTGCAGTGGTGGCGGCTACAGGACCGGCGCGGAGCATCCGAGCAGCCGGCCCACGACTCGACCTAGTGATCTGGGCGAATCGTGCTCGACCTCGCAAGATCAGATATGTGCCTCTCCCAGGACTGGAGCAAGAAATGTCGCTCGACCTCGTAGTAGTCGGACTCGGTTACGTCGGTCTGCCTCTCGCGCAGGAAGCCGTGCGCGCGGGGCTCTCGGTGCGTGGGTTCGACGTGAGCCCGCAGATCATCGAGGGCCTGAACGCGGGCAGGTCTCATGTGGACGATCTGACGGACGCCGACGTGCAGAAGATGCTCGACGGGGGTTTCGTCGCGACGTCGGACATCGAGGAGATCCGCGACACCGATGCCGTGGTCATCTGCGTGCCGACGCCGCTCAGCCCGGACGGTGGACCGGACCTCGGCGCCGTCGTCTCGGCGACGAGCACCGCGGCGGAGGTCCTGCGTCCCGGGATGCTCGTGGTCCTGGAGTCGACGACCTACCCGGGCACCACGGAGGAGGTCCTGCGCCCGCTGCTGGAGAAGGGCGGCCTCAGCGCAGAGACGGACTTCCTCCTCGCCTACTCGCCCGAGCGCATCGACCCGGGCAACCCGGTGTACGGGATGAAGAACACGCCGAAGGTCGTCGGCGGCACCACCGAGGCCGCGACACGACGTGCTGCGGACCTCTACGGCCGGTTCGTCGACACGGTGGTCGAGGCCAAGGGCGCTCGTGAGGCGGAGACAGCGAAGCTGCTGGAGAACACCTACCGGCACATCAACATCGCGCTGGTGAACGAGATGGCGCGGTTCTGCCACGAGCTCGACATCGACCTGTGGGACGTCATCGACCTGGCGAAGACCAAGCCGTTCGGCTTCCAGGCGTTCTACCCAGGGCCGGGCGTCGGCGGGCACTGCATCCCGATCGACCCGAACTACCTCAGCCACAGCGTGCGCTCGCGTCTGGGCTACCCGTTCAGGTTCGTCGAGCTGGCCCAGGAGATCAACGCGACGATGCCGTCGTACGTCGCCCGGCGTGCGCAGGATGCGCTCAACGAGGACTCGAAGGCGCTGCGCGGCTCCAAGGTGCTCATGCTCGGTGTGACCTATAAGCGAGACATCGCGGACCAGCGCGAGTCGCCAGCGATCCCGTTGGCCCACGCGCTGCTGTCCAGCGGGGCGGACCTGCGCTTCCACGACCCGGCGGTCGAGGAGTGGCGCGTGGACGGCACGGTCCTGACGCGTGTCGACGACCTCGAGGCTTCCGTCCGCGAGGCCGACCTCGTCATCCTGGTCCAGGACCACACTGCCTACGACGTCGACGCCCTGGTCGCTCAGTCCCAGCGCTTCTTCGACACGAAGGGTGCTTCGAAGGATCCGCGCGCCGTCCGGCTGTGACGGCTGGCGCCATTGGCCACGCGATCTCCCGACTCGTCGGGGCCGTTGGCGTGCGGGCCGTGCGCACCGAGTCCGGGTCGAGGACATCTCGTCGAACCTGTCCATCACCATGCCGGAATGAGTACCTGTGTCAGTAGCAGCTGAGGCCGAAGCGGACGTCACGCTCGTCGTCGTCGTCGACGAGGAATCCGCGCTCCGGGCCTCCGATGTCGTCGAGGCCGTCCGTGCCGTGCCGCGTCTGGGTCGGGCACCGCTCGTGGTCGTCCACCCGGACGGCATCGCTCCCGATCTGTCGCTCGTCGGTGCGGACGGTGTGACGACCGTCGGAGTTTCGCTCGACGAGGGCGCCGATCCCGCGGTTGTGGTCGGCGAGCTGCTGCTCGGTGTCTCGACGCGCTACGTCAGCACGGCAGTCGCCCCCAGGACCCCGCGGGTCGGGTCCTGGGTGCGCAAGGTGCTGCGCGAGCTGGACCGGCTCGACGAGCTCGACCTGTCCGCCACGTTCCCGTTGCTCGTCTGGACGGACCAGATCCACCGACGTGAGATCGTCGGTTACATCGATCGGGTGCTCCGGTCCGGCACGGTCGATCAAGGGTCGCTCCTGGCCGAGTACCTCGGTCGTCTGTCGCTTGCCTCGGCCAAGCCGCTGCTCGAGGCGGTGGACCCGGACGACGGCGACATCGACATCCTGGCGTTCCTGTCCTCTGCTCAGCTCCTGCCGGGTACGCCGGAACCGCCGTGGCGGTACCGGGTAGCACTGGTTCGCCCGGAAGGTGAGGTCGGTCGTTCCCTCCCCATCGCGCTGACGTTGCGCGTCGATGCTCGAGGCGTCTTCCGATGGTCTGAGTTGCGTGCGCGACTGCCGCTCCACGATGCGGGCGACGGCCACGCCCGGATGGTCATCGAGATCGATACCGACGCGCCGGCCCTACGCACCCGACGCAACCTCCGGCCTCGCCAGGGTGCGCTCATCAGTGCCCGGACGGTGCACATGCGCGTCTCAGGCAGGTCGGATGACACGACGCGGAGTGTGACGGCGGTGCGCTACCTGCTCCATACGACCGGGGACGGCAGCGCTGCGTACATCACCTCGCAGTCCGGTGCGGGACGCGGGGCTCGACTGCGGTGGGCCAAGACACTCCTGAAGAAGGACGCGGGGTTCATCGTCCGCGGCACTGAGCACCGTCAGATGCGTCTGCTGCGACTTGCGCGGCTCATGACACGTCCCTTCTTCGCCCGGAGGCAGGTCTGGTTGATCGGTGAGCGGACGGACACTGCCCAGGACAACGGTGTCCACCTGTTCCGGCACCTGCGCGAGACGGATCCACGGCGGCCGGTTTACTACGTCATAGACAGGAGCAGCCCCCAGTTCGACAGGGTGGCGCAGTACGGGCATGTGGTCGCCCACTCGTCGTGGCGTCACCAGTTGCTCATGTTGCACGCCACGGTGCTCGCCAACGCTTACTCGGTTCGCTACCTGATACCCACCGGATGGAGCTTGGCCAACTACACGAGACACCTCGTGTGGCGAGTCGGGGCGCTGCGTGTCTATCTCAAGCACGGCATCCACCTGAGCCCGTACTCAGTCAAGCGAGGAACCACCGGCTACGACGTGTGCCTCACGGTCATGCCCGGTGAGACCGAAGCCCTCCGAGCGACGTCGGGTTACGACTCGCAGCTCGTCGAGGTCGGCATGCCGCGCTACGACGCTCTGACGCCGACGACACCAAGCCGCACGTTGCTCTTCATGCCGACCTGGCGCAAGTATCTCGTCGCCAAGGTGCTGGACGGTTCGGACAGCGCAGAGTCTCCCTACGAGGGATCCGCCTACGAGCGCTTCATGACGGGCTTCCTGACGAGCTCGCGGCTCCAGGGGATGCTGGAGAAGTACGACTACCGACTCACCTTCCTTCCGCACTACAACATGGCGCCGAAGTTCGACGGCATGACGGGATTGGCGAGCCGTGTCACGATCGAGAACGCCAACACCGTCGAGTTCCAGGAGCTGCTGCGCGGCTGCGACGGGTTCATCACCGACTTTTCCTCTGTCCACTTCGACATCGCCTATCTGGGTACGCCCATCGTCTACACACAGTTCGACCGGGAGGACTTCGAGGCGAAGCACTCGTCGCCGTCGTGGTTCGACTACGAGCGCGACGGTTTCGGTCCCGTGACGCACGATCTCGAGGGTGCGCTCGACGCCGTGGAGGAGATGCTCCGGGACGACTGTGCGCAGGACCCGCGCTACGCCGCGCGGATCGAGCACGCTTTCACTCACCGCGACCGGAACAACTGTGCCCGGACCGTCGCGGCCATCGACGCGGCGGTGCTGGACGACGACATCCGTGCCGTCTGAACCGGGTCCCGCACAGGTCGAACGACCATCGCAGACGATCACGACGGGAGCGTGCACCACGTGAGAGAGTCCGGATCAAGAGCCGTGCCAGATGCCGTGGACGCGAGCGTGGCAGGTTCCGCCTACCGACGCAACAGGTCGAGGCGCGAGGCGCTGGGTCGTACCGCGCTCCGCACTCGCTCGACCGGTCTGCGCCAGGTGTTGGCCCTAGGTTGTGCCCCCGGCGTCGAGTACGACCGTCTCGTCGCCGAGCCGTCACGCATGACGGAGCCATCCGGCCGTCCTGATGCGGAAGCGGGCGAGTGGCTACGAGAGCTGGCGCGCGTCGTCGCGCTCCAGCAGGTGCTGGCGGACGACACGCAAGCGGCACTTCGGCTCTTCGACGCGGCTGATCGGCTCCTGCCGTCTTCCACGTGGGACATGGTCCACCAGCGCGTCTACGCCCAGGTGATGTGGCTCTGCGGGGAGACGGATCGTCTGCGCGACGCGCTGCCGCAGCTGGCGAACCTCGAACCTGAGGACCTGGCCTTCCTGGAGACCGATCTTCTGGGCGCGGCGCACGGTACCGGGAGCGAACCCTGGCTGGCCGCTCTCAACCACCAGCTCGCGCGGTTCGGGGTCGCCCCTGTCTGGTTGCGCAACGCGGCAGCGGAGGGGGCCGCCTTCGACCGGCTCGCTGCTCAGGTCGACGAGATCGCGCCGCCTGGGCGAGGGCCGCTCGTGAGCGTCGTGATGTCGGCCTACCGCCCGGGGCGGGAGATCTACGCCGCGGTCCGGTCCGTTTTGGAGCAGACCTGGCGTGACGTGGAATTGATCGTCGTCGACGATGCATCGGGCGCTGAGTTCGACGCTGTGTTCGACCAGGTCCGAGCGATGGACCAACGGGTGCACGTCCTGCACCAGGCGACGAATAGGGGCACCTACGCCGCGCGGAACGTAGGTCTCGAGGCCGCCCGCGGGAAGTTCGTCACCTTCCAGGACTCCGACGACTGGTCGCACCCGGAGCGCGTCGCACGCCAGGTTGCGCCACTGGTGGACGATCCGGAGGTGCACTCGACGCTCAGCCGGTCCGTCCGGTGCAGCCCGGACCTTGTCTTCCAGCGTCTCGGATATGCGACGAGCCGGACCAACGCGTCCTCGTTGATGTTCCGACGGGAGCAGGCGGTGGCGAGCGTCGGCTATTTCGACCACGTACGCAAGGGTGCCGACGTCGAGTACGCCGAGCGTCTCGTGGCCGCACTGCCAGGCCATCAGGTGCGCCTCGACGCGCAGCTGGCCTTCGTGCGGATGACGGAAGGATCGCTCTCGCGCTCCGACTTTCTCAGTGGCTGGCAGCACCCCGTGCGCACCTCGTACCGTGAGGGCTTCCGGGCGTGGCACGCCACGTTCGACGACGGTGCCTCTCCGCGCCTGGACCGCCTCCCGGAGACCAGGGCCTTTCCTGCTTCGCGCGCGATGTCGCCGGACCCTGCACCGGACGAAGAGCCGTTCGACTTCGTCTTCGTCGGTGACTGGCGGCGTTCGGGCGCTGCACAGGAAGCAGCCGTCGAGCGGATTCGCAACCTCGCGGGACGAGGACTGCGCGTCGGGCTCGCCAGCATCGAGATCGTCGGAGTGGCGAAGGCCGGGCGGGGACGGACGTTTTCCGCGGCGCAGGAGCTGATCACCGACGGGACCGTCGAGCGCGTCCTGCTCGACGAGGGACGCCGGGCGCGGCTGGTCGTCGTCGAGGACCCGAGGACGCTCGAGTTTCCGCCGTCCCTCCCGACGAGGATCTCCGTGGATCAGCTGGTGATCGAGGCGGACCTGTCCCCGGTCGACCAGGACGCCCAGGATCACCGCTACGCGGTCGACGACTGCGACCGCAACGCACAGCTGCTGTTCGGTGTGGAGCCACGCTGGGCGTCAAGGAGCGAGCGCATCCGAAGGGCGCTCGAGCCGCAGGTGACCGGCGCTCGGCTGGTGGACCTCGGCCGCATGATGGAGGTCGCTACGTCGCGACCCGGCGACTCCCACCGTCCGCGGTCGGTGGATCCCGGGGACGGTCGTGGCCTGCTCGACCGGGTGCGGGCGAAGCTTGCTCGCCGGAGGAAGGGCTGAAAGGCTACGTCGGCACGGAGCGCGGGTCGGTCGGCTCCGTCCTTCTCCAGGGACGGTCAGGTATCGTGGGCGCGCTCGCACCGGGCCTCCGGTTCGGCGGAGGGAGTCCGCGGTCCGTTGGAGCGGAGCGGTGACAGAGTCGCGGCGTGCCACTCACGCTGGAGGATCGATATCGAGGAGCCCAAATGCCCAAGCCGTCGCGAACAGACGCGCTCACCTTCATTGCTGTCGCCGCGGGCATCCTCGCCGTTGTTGCCTTCGCCCTGGGGAACCCCGACCTCGGCGGGGCAGCACTGGCTGTGACGGCCGTTGTCATTGCTCTGTTGGTCCACAGCATCGCCCGACACGTCGACGCTCGGCACGGTGACCTGCGATCAGCGGTCGGCAAGAACGCGATGCGGATCGAGCGTCTCGAGGGCGAGACTCGGGAGCTATCCGACAAGGCGCACCTGATTGTCAAGTCACACAAGAGGACGATCCGGGCCGTTGTCGCACAGGGTGACCGCATCGAGGAGCGGACCGAGGCGATGAGCCGCCGGATCCTCGCCGATCTCAGTGCCGCCCGGCTCGAGGTAGCGGACAGCGCCGGTCGGTAGACCGACCCAGCCTCTCCAGAGAGGTGGTCGACGGTGCCGGATCGGAGGCTGCCTTCTCTCGGCTAGGAGCAGATCTCGGCGAAGCCCTCGGCCGAGTTGGCGAAGCGTTCCTCGACCCAGCGTCGGCCTTTCTGTGACTGCTCCCGATAGGCGTCAGGTCGGTGGCGCAGGTCGGTGACGAGCGCAAGAGCATCAGCGGGCTCGCAGTAGACGGCTGCGTCGCCGAGGTGCGGCGAGATGCTCTGGTCGGTGACGACCACGCATCCGGCAGCAAGAGCCTCGTGCATGGTGCGCAACGTGTCCAGCGTAGGACCCTCCGGAGGGAAGGCGACAGCGAAGTCGAGCTGCATCATGAGCTCGCGTGCGCTGATCTCTCCGGCTCCGTATACCAGCCACGCCGGCGGCACACTGCCGAGCGCCGCTCGGAGATGCTGCCGCCCGCCAAGGATCCGCACGTCGACGGAACCGTCGTCCGGGTAGATCTCCTGGAGGAGCGGGAGCGAAGCAGGAAGGGCCGCGGGGTCTGTGCCGCAGATCCACCCGATGACCGGCCGGTCGGCCCGAAAGCGCGTCCTGGGCGTGGACCACGCGAGGACGTCGAGCACGGCAGGGTGACGCTGCACGGGGCGATCGCCGATGTGGCGTGCAACTGCCGCTTCCACCATGTCGTCCTGGGCCGCCCAACGGGGGACCAAGCCGAAGAGTGCTTGGGCGTTGTTGTCGCAGTCGGCGACTGTCCATCGAGGCTCGGCACCAGACTCCGGTCCGGGGAGCGAATCCGCGACGATCACGACCTGGTCGGTCGTCAGGGCCACGGGACGGGAGCTCGGGAACTCGAGGATCTCCGGCTGGCGGACAACGATCGTGGGAACGTGGTCGGCCTCCTCCAGGGAGACAAACATGGCGGAGCGATCGGCCAGCGCCCGACGTGCCGCGATGGACAGAGCTGCACGAGGCGTCGCGTCGCCAAACATGGAACGCAGATGGACGAGCCCGACGCGTCGACCTGACCGCGTGAGCGCTTGAATCTCCTCGAGCGCGGCGCGTTGAGTTGCTCCGTCCATCGACCAATCGGCCGCGACCGCCAGGTCGACGTGCTGGTCAGGCACCTCGAGGTCGCGCAGGAAGGGTCGCGGAGCCGTGAGCGGACGCCGGGCGACGTCGACCGGGATCTCGGGGCTCGCGCCCACCTTGATCTGCTCGTGCCAATGACGCATGGCGTCGCGATATTCGACACGAGCTGGATGTGTCCATCCGGGGCGGAAGTCTCCTCTCGACAGCGAGTCAGGTTCGAGGCGGACGAATGCGAGCGGCTCAGTCATCTGAAGCCGACGGCCAGGGAAAACTGCCTCGAGGCGCTGGTCGAACTCGGAGTCCGCGCCCTTGCGGACCCAGTCGAAGCGGCCGACGGTCTCGAGCACCGACCTCCGGAACATGTGGGATGACGCGTTTTCCCGGTCGGGACTGTAGCCCAGATACTGGAAGACGAGGCCGTCGGAGCATCTCAGGGAGCGGCTCAGCGTCCGGACGAGGCTGGGGTCATTCTGTAGGGGAATGACCTGCCGCTCGAGGCGCTCGGGATGCGACCAGTCGTCGATGTCCTGGAACGTCACGAACTCACCCCGAGCTTCCTCGAGAGCTCGGTTCCGGACGGCGTAGGTGCCGCGGTTGACCGGCTGGCGGATCACCCGGACACGCGGGTCCATGTACGCGATCTGAGCGAATACCTCGTCGTACTCGGCGCCGGAGGCGTCGTCGACCACCAGCAGTTCCCAGTCCTGCCAGGTCTGCTCGACGATCGAGCGCACCGCGGTGATCGATTCGGGGCCGGGACGGAACGCCGGCATGACGACCGAGATCAGTGGGCCTGGGCCCGCGGCGCGGGAGGTGCTGGGCCCGAGCCGGTCGAATGGTGGTGCGCTCGTCGTCGCGAGGGTGACCGGTGCTACGCCCTCGCCGACGAGATGAGCGTTGAGCAGGTCGAGCCAGGGGACCGAGCCGACGCCGTGTTCCACACCGGCGAGTTCGATCTGGAGGAACTCCGGCCAGGGTGCGGGCAGCGCGGCGAGCAGCTCGGAGTCTCCACGGAGGGTCTCGTAATGGCCCTCGATCCACAGCAGCTGGGCGTACGTCTTCAGCTCGGACGGGGACCATCGCGAGGCCGATAGATCCTGGCGTGCTCGGCGGAAGAATGCCAGGGCGTGGGTCACGTCGTCCTCATGGAACCGTTGGAGGCCGACGGTCCGTCCGAGGGAGCAGAGCACTCGGGCCTTCGACGTGTCGTCACCCGCCGATGCTGTCATGGCCGGTTCGAGCGCGTCCGCGATGATCGCTGTGTAGTCGGCGTCCGGGTCGATCATCCGTGCCATCACTTCGCGCGCCGACTCCGACTGCATGTCGAGGGCGGTCGTCGCCGCGCGTTGGCCAGCCCTGATGCCTGCGCGCGCAAAGCGGTCCGCGGCGGTGCGGGCCACAGCCGCGTCGAGGACGAATTTCTGACACGACTGTGTGGTCATGACGATGTCTCCAGGAGGGGCGCGATCCGATCGGCGAGAATGACGCGCGTAGACATCGCGTAGGTGTTGGTGATGTGCGAGCCCTGCCTATAGACCAGGACATCGCCAATGACCGGCGGACACGCGGTGTCCTCGCACAGAGTATCTGTCATGTCGACGATGTCCACGTCCCGTGACTGCTCAGCCGCGGCGCGCAGAGCGATGGCGCCGGAGCGGTCGATCGCCTCGTCGCGGGTGAACGCGCAGCTGGACAGTTCGGCGGGGTGCGCAGCGACGCACCGGTAGACCTCACCTTCGCTGGTCTCGGGCGGTGCCGGGTTGTCGAGCAGAGCGATGACGTCAATGCCGTGTTCCTCGAGCGTCTCCCAGGTGCGACCGAGACCGTCGGCCATCGCGGCCGTAGTGAGGTCTCCGTCTGCGTCGAATGCCGTACTGTGTCGCTGCGAGACGATAACAGCGTCGGGAGGGTCCCGAAGCAGTTCGCTGAGGAGGTTCTCGTTGTACTCCTGGCACTCTTCGTAGGGCCCATCGTCGAAGCCGGTGCGGATCGCGTCCGCGAATCCGCAGGCGCTCTTGGTCGCAAGGTCGAGCTGCCAGCTCTCCGACTTCGCCACCGCGTCGAGGGCGTCGGCCCACTGGAGTGCCTTGGAGTCGCCCGCGAGGACGACGCGGACATTTCCCGCGGGGTCGCCATAGGTGCAGATGGTGGGCTCGGTGGTTTCTGGGTCCGCCACGCAATCGTCAGCGTAGGCGCGAGGAACATCGTCGGGAGCGTCGGCGGGCGCCGGGGCAATCGAGTCGGAGCTGTCCTGCAGCTCGAGGCCGGCAACACGTCCGTCCTCGAGTGTCAGCCCGGCGGCGCCGGAGGCCGTCGTGGCGGTAGTGGTTCTGTTCTCCTGCGGCAGCGCGATCGCCAGGACGAGGCCTGCGATCACGCTCACAGCGGTGAGGTTCAGTCCGACGGAGAGCGTCATCCGGGGCGTCCAACGCGTCTGCGCGATCCTGCGGACCGGGTCCTCCACAAGCTTGTAGGAGAGCCAGGCAGGGATCAGCGCCAGGAGGACCACGAGCAGTCCACGCTTCTGACCGAGGTCGCCCCATACCCAGGTGGCAGCGACGAGGAGGGGCCAGTGCCAGAGGTACAAGGAGTACGAGAGCCCGCCGAGCCACACCAGCAACCGGTGGCCGAGTATCGCCGGAGCGGACCGGGTGGCGCCGGCGACGATGACGGCTGCCGTACCGAGGACCGGGACGAGCGCCAGGTGACCGGGCCAGGTCGCTGACTCGTCCAGGAGCAGGGCGCCGGCGATGATGGCGGCAAGCCCGGACCAACCGAGCGCCAGCGCGACCGGCTTGGGAACGCGCGGCCACACCGCGACCCCGACGGCCACCAGCCCGCCGATGCCTAGCTCCCACAGACGTGTGGTCGTGACGAAGAACGCGCTCGACGGATCGGCCGAGGACATCACGACCGACCAGATGAAGGACGGGACGACGATGGCAGCGAGCCCGGCTGCCATCACTGTCCGGGCGGGCCAGCGGAACCGACGGGCCAGGAGACCCACCACGATCAGCAGGAGCGGCCAGATGACGTAGAACTGCTCCTCGACCGACAGGGACCAGAAGTGCTGGACGGGCGACACGCCGACGTCTTCGGCGAGGTAGTCGACGGAACGCTCGGCAAGCCGCCAGTTCACGACGTAGCCCGATGCGGCGACGATGTCGCCCCCGAAGGTCCGGCGATCAACGACGCTCCCCAGCGCGACGACCATTACGGCTGTCGCGACGAGCACGAGCGCGGCGGCTGGGAGGAGGCGTCTCGCGCGGCGGGCATAGAACCGCAGCAGCGATACCCGCCCCGTCGCCTCGAGCTCACGGACGAGCTGTCCGGTGATGAGAAAGCCGGAGATGACGAAGAAGACATCGACACCGACGAACCCGCCGGGGACGGCGACGATCCCTGCGTGGTAAAGCAGGACGGCACCGATGGCCAGAGCGCGCAGTCCTTCGACGTCCGGCCGGAAGGCTGACGTCCCCCGGGAGGCGGCTCCGGGGTTGAGTTCCCGCTGGCCAGGATCGACCGTCTGCGGAGCCGCACCCGCCGTCATGGCCGACCCGTCCCGGCGAGCCTGGCGTCGCCCCTCTGGACGCTGCTACCGCGCTGCGGATGGTGCCGACCGACGCTGATGACGTACTCGTCAGGGGGCATCCTGGTCCAGTTCCTTCCAGTGACGACAACGAGTCCGACGCCGCCTCATGGTGTCCGGAGGTGTCGTGGTCTGTCGGACGGTGCTGGTGCGCCGTCGTGGCGCCAGCCGTGCGCCGTCGCGAGTATGTCAGAGGCAGACAGGCGTTCCCAAAAACTCGGGCGGCATCGACCGGGTGCGCCGCCGCCTGACGCTCGTCAAGCGGCCTGCTCGATGGCCGGGACCAGCTCCTCACGGACGCGGTCGGTCAGCGTGCGGACATAGGTGTCGGTGAGGTGGGACGTCTGCCGGTAGAGCAGCACGTTGCCGATGATCGGAACGCACGGGTCGTCGGGGCAGATCTCGGAGCGGAGGTCGATCGTTCTGACGCCGGGCACCTGCTCCGCAGCTGGCTCTTGGGCGAGGGCGCCGCTGCGGCCGATGCCTTCCTCCAGGTCGAACGTGCATGCGGCGAGGTCGTCGGGATTCTCGGCGACGCATTCGTACACGGTGATGCCGGGGTTCGGGTTGTCCAGCATCACGACGAGCGGGACCCCGGCGTCGGCGAGCGTGGTCCAGCGACGAACCATCGCGTCGACCATGGAGTCGACGGATCGGCTCTCGACATCGTCCGGGTCGGCCAGGACGTCGTTGATGCGCTGGGAGGTCAGGACGACGTCCGGGTCGAGCTCGACGAGGAGGTCGATGACGGCGTCGTTCCAGGTGGCGCACGACTCGTACCGCTCGCCCTTGGCGACCTGCATGCCGTCGTGGAACCCGCACGCCGACTTGGTGTACGAGACGATCCGCCATCCCTCGTCCTGCGCGATCTCGTCGATCGCCGAGTACCACTGCATGATCTTGGAATCGCCGACGACGGCCACGGTGAGGTCGCCGTCCACGTCGCCCCACTCGCACCTCACGGGTCTGGTCGACTGCTGATCGACCTGGCACTCCGGCGCGTACGAGGGGACGTCGTCGACGGCCGCGACAGCGTCGGGAACGAACCAGTCGACGTCGGTGAGGCTGGAGGTGGTCCCCGGCTCAGGCTCTGCGCCCGACCCGATCGCGGATGCCCCCTGTGCCTGGCGGTCGTCCGTGCCGCCGCCGTTCGACGGGACAAGGAGCACGAGCACCAGCCCGGCCAGCACACCGACCGCCGTGAAGTTCGCGCCGACGGACAGGCTCAGTCGGTTGGACTTCAGGGACGGCGCGAACCTGACCGGGTTCTCGACGAGTCTGTAGGAGATGTAGGCCGGGATGAACGAGGCAGCGACGACGAGGAGGCCCCGCCGAGCGCCGAGGTCGCCCCAGTAGGCGGTCGCTGCCACGATGAGCGGCCAGTGCCAGAGATATAGGGAGTACGACAGACCTCCGACCCAGACGGCCGGTCGCCAGGACAGCACGCCGGCGACCCCGGCGCGGCCTGAGGTGTATCCCGCGATGATCATTGCCGCGGTGCCCAGGGTCGGCAGGAGTGCCGCGTACCCGGGCCATGCAGTGCTGGTGGAGAACAGGAATCCGCTCGCCATGACCGCGGCCAGCCCTGTCCAGCCGAGCACGATCGCGGCGGCGCGGGGGAGGCGCAGCCAGACCGTGGTCCCGATGGCGGCCAGCGCTCCGATGCCGAGCTCCCACAGCCGTGTGGGCGTGACGAAGAAGGCGGTCGCCGGGCTGTTCGTCGTCAGGTAGACCGAATAGGCGAGGGATGGCACGATCACGGCCAGGATCCCGGCGGTCAGCACTTGTCGGATCCGCAGGTGCCCGCGCCGTCGCAGCCACCACGCGAGTGCCACGATCAGCAACGGCCAGACGATGTAGAACTGCTCCTCGACGGCCAAGGACCAGAAGTGCTGCACCGGGGAGGCTCCGACGTCCTCCGCGAGGTAGTCGACGGAGCGGTCAGCGAGCCGCCAGTTCACGACATAGAGGGCGGCTGACACGATGTCGCCGCCGAAGGCTCGCCAGTCGACTGCGGAAACCGTCCACCACGTGAGGAGCGCCGTGGTGGCGAGCACGAGGCCTGTCGCGGGAAGAAGGCGCTTGGCGCGCCGTGCGTAGAAGGTCGACAGGGAGATCCGGCCGGTGCGTTCGAGCTCTCGGATGAGCAGACCGGTGATGAGGAAGCCCGAGATGACGAAGAAGACGTCGACGCCCACGAAGCCGCCGGGTAGCTGTCGCACGCCCGCGTGATAGATGAGCACGAGGCCGATGGCGATGGCGCGCATGCCTTCGATGTCGGGCCGGAAGGCTCCCGCCGGTCGGCCCTTGACGGAAGTGGCGCTGGTGTCGCTGCTGGTCAAGTTGCTGAGATCCTCTGGGCTCGGGTCAAGCGGGCAAGGAGCGCTCGTTGCCCGGCCCGTCGTGGGCCCCGACATGTTACAAGGTCGCTCTCGACGTCTGGAGGTCCGGCTGGGTGGTGTCCGGGCGGGATCGGTGACGATTTGCCACGGCCGGCACTGGCGGCATCTCGTTCCGGCCCTCACGATGGCAACAGTCACCACGCATGCTGTGCTCCTCTGATCAGACGTCGTCAGGAGACTGCCGGATGAGACGAACCCTGAGTCATCTGGTGAAGAAGGCCGCCCACGAGAGACCTGCGCGCCCCCCGACGCTGGTCGGGTTCGACGGCACGGCCACCGACGCCTGGCTGACGATCTCGTCTCCTCGCGACGACGGCGCCCCGCTGCTCCTGCTCGTGGGCCGCTCGACCGGCGTGGAGGTACGGGCCCCCCTCGCGGAGGATTCCCGGGGCTGGCAGGGCCACGTCACGGACGAGGACCTCGCTGTCTTCGAGGGGGAGACGATCGACCTCCACCTCGCCCTCGACGACGGCGCGGCCACTCGGCGGCGTGTCGCGGGCGGAGTGGACCTGGCGCCCTTCGCGGCCGAGGGGCAGCCGCGGCGCTGGTACATCACGGTCGAGGGCAACGTCAGCGTGCGGCGCCGGAGAGCCGCCGAGGTGATCGCCGAGTCGGGCACCTTCGACGTCGACCACTATCTCGGCGAGGTCGCCCGTTCGTCGATCGCCGGGATCCCCGAGGGGATGGACCCGATCGAGCACTATGTCGCCAAGGGTGCCGCTGAGGGACTCGATCCCTCGCCCATGTTCGACACCACCTACTACCAGCGGATGAACCCGACCGTGCGGCGCAACCCGCTGGCCCACTACCGCGAGACCGGTCGTCGCCAGGGCCTCTCGACGCGGCCCGAGCCGTCACCCTCGCGCAGGGTGGGTATCGGTCACCGCTTTCCCGAGGGGCGGGACGTCCGGCGCGTGTGCCTGTTCGCCGGGTACGACCCGCAGGGCGTCGTCGACGACTACGTCGTCGCCTACATCAGGGAGCTGGCCCGGCATGCCGACGTGTACTACCTGGCTGACGGCGAGATGCCGGACCCTGAGCTCGCCAGGCTCGCGGAGCACACCGAGGGCGCCTGGGCCGAACCTCACGGCGAGTACGACTTCGGCTCGTACTCCCGGCTCATCGATCGCGTCGGTTGAAGTCCGTCGACGTCTCAGGGCGGGCCCTGCACGTCGTGAAGACGGTCGGGCGCAGCACCGTCCTCGAGGTCGGACGGCGCCAGGACGACGGCGCGACACCGACCCGGTGAGGCGGAGCACAGGGTCGACCGGTGCAAGGATGGACGCTCGACAGGCGATCGACGGCAGATCGCGGAAGAGGGGTGCTCATGGCCGGCTCGACGCGCGGCGCAGGGCTGCGCCGTACCGTCCGGTCGACCGGCGGGCGGATCATCCGCCGTCTGGGGATGCTGCCTGGCGGCATACCCGACGGACTGGGCGAGGACGACGCGCTGCAGGGCACCACGCTCTCGGCGCGCGCCGTCGTGTTCTTCGGCGACCCCCCGGAGAGCATGTACCAGATCCGCCAGTGGTACACCGCTCTGGAAGCGTTGAACCGCCGTGTGCCGCTGGTCGTCATCGCCGGGGACTCACGCACGGCCCGTCTGCTGCGCACCGAGTCGTCGCTCCGGGTCGTCACGGTGGCGCAGCACGCGACGCTGGACGAGATCCTCACCGGCAGCGACGTGCGGCTCGCCCTCTACGTCAACCACAGCCCGCAGAACTTCACGATGCTGAGCTTCGGAGGGCTCGTGCACGTGTCGCTGCTGCACGGCGACTCCGACAAGACCGTCTCCGTGTCGAACCAGCACAAGGCGTACGACCTGGTCTTCGTGGCGGGCCAGGCCGCCGTCGACCGCTTCGCCCGCAACCTGCCGTACTTCGACGCGGCAGCGCGGTGCGTGCCCGTGGGACGGCCGCAGCTCGACGTGCTCGGCCCGGACCCGGTCTCCCGGGCGGCTGCCGAACGCTCGACGGTCCTCTACGCGCCCACGTGGGAGGGCGCGAACCCGTCGGTCGCCTACGGGTCGGTGGACGTGCTCGGGCCCGAGCTGGCTCGCGCGGTGGTCGCGGACCCCGGGCTGCGCCTGCTGTATCGCCCGCACCCGCTGACCGGTGTCCGATCGCCCGCCTACGCCGCGGCTGACGCCGAGGTGCGGGAGGTGGTCGAGACGGCGGCCGCCGCCGATCCCTCCCGCGGCCACGAGGTGCGCACCACGGGTGAGATGGCAGCGACCTTCGCGGAGGCGGACGTGCTCGTCTGCGACATCTCGGCCGCTGCGACGGAATGGCTGCCGACCCTGCGTCCGCTCGTCGTCACCGACGTCGCGGCACCGTGGGCGACCGTCGCGACGACGCCCTTGCTGCAGGTCGCTCCCCGGCTCCGGGTGGACGGCATCGAGGACGTCGCCGGGCTGCTGCGCACGGCGACGACGCAGGACCCGGCGCGTGAGGAGCGCCGTCGGCTCGTCGAGTACTACCTCGGCGACGTGACGCCCGGCGCGTCCCTCGAACGGTTCGTGGCGGCCTGCGAGGCGGCCATCGAGCGCCACGAGAGGGAGCTGGGTCGCCTCGTGGAAGCCAGGGCGGACGACGAGCGACGCACGGTGGACGGGACACCACCCGGCGCCAGCCCTCGCTAGGATCCGAACCATGTCTGCACAGGGCGGTACCAAGGCCGTCGTCGCCGCACTCCTCGCCAACCTCGGCATCGCGATCACCAAGTTCGGCGCCTGGGCGCTGACCGGTGCGTCGTCCATGCTGGCCGAGGGCGTGCACTCGCTCGCCGACTCCGGCAACCAGGCGCTGCTGCTGCTCGGTGGGCGGGCGGCCAAGCGGGCCGCGGACGAGGAGCACCCGTTCGGCTACGGACGCGAGCGTTACGTCTATGCGTTCGTCGTCTCGATCGTGCTGTTCGCCGTCGGTGGCCTGTTCGCGCTCTACGAGGCGTTCCACAAGTGGCAGCACCCGGAGCCCATCGAGGGGCGCTGGTGGTGGGTGCCGCTCGCGGTCCTGGTCGCGGCGATCGTCATGGAGTCGTTCTCGTTCCGGACCGCGATCGTCGAGTCGAACGCCGTACGGGGCCGCGCCTCGTGGGTGGAGTTCGTGCGGCGGGCCAAGCAGCCGGAGCTGCCCGTGGTGCTCCTGGAGGACCTGGGCGCCCTCGTGGGCCTGGTCCTGGCGCTGTTCGGGGTGAGCCTGACGCTGCTGACGGGCGACGGCCGGTGGGACGCGGCGGGTACCGCGTGCATCGGCGTGCTGCTGGTGCTCATCGCGATCGTCCTCGCGATCGAGACGAAGTCCCTGCTGCTGGGTGAGTCCGCCACGCGGGCGCACGTCACCGCGATCAGGTCGGCGCTGGTCGGTGAGGGCGTCCGCTCGATCATCCACCTCAAGACGCTGCACCTCGGCCCGGACGAGCTGCTGGTCGCGGCGAAGATCGAGGTGGACGAAGCCACCACCGCAGCAGACGTCGCGCGCGCCATCGACGCGGCGGAGTCCCGGGTGCGTGCCGCCGTCGACATCGCCCGGGTCATCTATCTGGAGCCGGACCTGCGGCACGCCGGGAAGACCTCTGACGGGGACGCCGTCGCTCCGCGCCGGATGCCCTGACGCACCGGGCCGAGGTGCGACGCATCCGACGGCCGCATGCGAGGCTGCTAGGTGGCTGCCTGACCGAGTAAGATGGATGCCATGGCCGCGACGACACGACGAAGGATCCACCTGACGGAAACGGCACGGCTGGCGGCGATCATCGACCGGAACGCCATGGCAGGCGAGCCGCGCGCTGCCACGGTGGCGCGCCTCGTCGAGAAGGCAGACCTGCTGTCCGCCCAGGACGAGGACTTCCTCGTCTTCCACCCGGACCGCCCGACGATCACCACGGAGCAGGTGGCCGACCTGTTGGACGAGGACGACACCGACCTCGTCCGGGGGACCACGCGTGACTGACCGGGTCTGCTTGCCGGACGTCAACGTCCTGTTCGCCGCTCACGTCGCGGCGCACGTGCACCACGCGACGGCCTTGAGCTGGTTGCGGGGCGTCCCGGCGTTCGCGACGTGCGCGACGACTGAGCAAGGGCTGGTGCGGCTGCTGTCGAACGCCGCCGCCAATCCCGGAGCGTCCACCGCTGATGCGCTTGCTGCGTTGGCGCGGGTGCGCGCACGCCGCCAGCATCAGTTCTGGCGTGACGACACAAGCCTTGCGGAACCGGCCGTCGACCTGTCCCGCATGGTCGGGCATCGCCAGGTGACGGACTTCCACCTGCTGAACGTGGCGGCGGACCGTCGTGGCGTGCTCGTCACGCTCGACGCGAGGATCGAGCGTGCGTTGCTGCCGTCGGACCGGCGCCATGTCGTGACGCTCGCCGGCTGACCGAACGGCCGTCTCGTGATCATCGTCGCGCTACCGCCCCGCGGCGTAGCCCTGCGCGCCGCGGGAGTTCGCGGCGGCGCCCAGCACTCCGGTGGCAGGGTCGCGCGTGACGGCGGAGAGCCGCCCGAGCGACCACGGCCCGGCCTCGGTCAGCACGTGCCCCCGGGCGGCGAGCCCGGCGAGCACGTCGGTCCCGAGCCGCGTCTCGACCACCGCGCCCCCGGGCACCCAGGTGCGCGGCCAGAACGAGTCGACCATCGACGTCGTGTGCAGGGTGGGCGCGTCGATCGCCTGCTGCGGGCTGTAGCCGCCCACCAGCACGCGCAGCAGGAACGGCAGCTGCCACTGGTCCTGCTGGTCGCCGCCCGGCGTGCCGCACGCCATCACCGGCACGCCGGCCCGGTCCAGCACCAGCGTGGGCGACAGCGTGGTCCGCGGCCGGCGGCCGGGCTCGAGCCGCGACGGTGACGCCTCGTCGAGCCAGGTCATCTGCAGCCGCGTGCCGAGGCAGAACCCGAGCCCGGGCACGGTCGGCGAGGACTGCAGCCAGCCGCCCGACGGCGTCGCGCTGATCATGTTGCCCCACCGGTCCACGACGTCCAGGTGGCAGGTGTCGCCGCGGGTGGTGCCGTTCGCCTGCACGGTCGGTTCGCCCGCACCGGCGCCTCCCATCGCTGAGGTGCCCGACGTCGCCGCGTCGGCAGCGGTGCGCAGCGGTGCCGGGGGAGCGGTCCGTCCGGGGACGACGCCGGGGCGCACCTCGTGCGAGGCACGTTCGCCGATCAGGGCTCGCCGCTCGGCGGCGTACTGCTCGGACAGCAGGTGGTCGAGCGGCACGTCGGTGTCCCCGTACCAGGCGTCACGGTCGGCGAGGGCCAGCTTGAGCGCCTCGAGGACGGTGTGCGCGCCGAGCGCCGTCGCCGGGTCGAGGCGGTCGTCCTCGAACCCGTCGAGGATCCGTAGCGCCTGCAGCAGCACGGGTCCCTGGCCCCACGCACCGGTCTTGACGACGGTGCGCCCGCGGAAGTCCGCCGTCGCCGGCTGCTCGTAGCCGGCGCGGAAGCGGGCGACGTCGTCGGCCGTCAGGACGCCCGCGTGGTCGCGGCCGTCGGAGTGCCGGTGCGGTGTCGTGACGAAGGCCTCGGCGGCCGTGCCGACGATCTCGCGCCAGGTGCGGCGTGCGGCGTCGACGCCGGCCTGCCGCGAGGGCGCGGCGTCCGCCACCTCGGCGAGGTGCTCGAGGAGAGCCGCGTACTCGGGGTTCGTGACGAGCTCACCGGCGCGGGGGACACGTCCGCCAGGCATCCAGCGCTCGGCCGAGGTGGGCCAGTGCTCGGAGAACAGCCCGGCGACACGCTCGACGGTGGCGGCGACGGCCCCGAGCACGGGGTGCCCGTCGCGGGCGTAGCCGGCCGCGTGCGCCAGGACGTCGCGCACGGTCCACGTGCCGTGGTCGCGCAGCAGGAGGAGCCAGGCGTCGACGGCGCCCGGGACGGCGGCGGCCAGCGCACCGGCACCGGGGACCAGCTCGAGCCCTACTGCGTCCCGGTAGTGCTCGATGCTCGCGCCGGCCGGTGCCGGGCCCTGTCCGGCGAGGACGGTAGGGACGCCGTCGGACGCCGCGAAGACGCCCGTCATGTCCCCGCCGGGCCCGTTGAGGTGCGGCTCGACCACGTGCAGCACGAACGCGGCCGCCGTGGCGGCGTCGAACGCGTTGCCGTCGCGCTCCAGGACGGACTGGGCCGTGGCCGTGGCGAGCCAGTGCGTGGTGGCCGCCATGCCGAACGTGCCCCGCAGGTCGGGACGGGTCTGGTGCGGCTCGGGCGGGGTGAAGGTCATGGCCGGCCGTCCGAGGTGCCGTCGGTCGTGGTGCGGCCGCCGGTGTGGCCGAGCACCGTGACCGCCAGGGTGATGGCCGCCGCGAGGCCGACGCCCCAGGCCACGTGCACCTGCAGCAGGAAGGCGCCGGCGCACGCCCCCGCACCGATCAGCGCGATCGCGGCGATGCGCCGTCGGACGTGCCTGCCGTGCCCCCCGACGAGGCGCGAGTCCATCGCCAGGCCGGTGATGGCGCTGGTCACCACCACGGTGGTGATCTCCTTGACGGCCAGGTGCCGGGCCGTGGCGGCCTGCAGGCCCATCGCACCGGCGAGGGAACCGGTGACGGCGAGCTGGACGCCGTACGGCATGCCGCCGTCGAACACCGCCAGCGCCACGGAGATCGAGACCAGCAGCGCGCCGACGACGCCGAACAGGACCGTCGTGCGTTCCGTCCAGCCGACGTCCTCCGAGCGCACCACCAGCCCGCCGAGGGCGGCGCCGGCCAGGAAGGTCGCGAAGGCGAGCAGCGGGCCGACGACGGGCAGGTCGTCCGCCCCGGCGAGCGCCATGCCCAGGATGACGATGTTGCCGGTCATGTTCCCCGTGAATACCCGGTCCAGGCCCAGGTAGCCGACGGCGTCGGCGATGCCGGTGGAGAACGTCAGCGCCAGCATGAGGCGCAGGTGGAGGCGGTCGCGGTGCACGCAGGTCACTCTATGGGTGCCGTCGGCGACGGTCATCACGGGCGATATCTGGGATATCTGAACCCCAAAGTGTGGTCGATCTCCCTGACTTGGTCACATGGTGATAAAGATCATCGGGGGACCGGGTGAATTCGTGCAGGACCCTCAGAGGTGTGGCCTACGCTCGTGCAAAGAACGTGAATGTCGACTCGCGGCGCGAGCCGCGGGCGCGGGTTCACCACCCGCTCGGGCACGTCCACCGGCGGTCCCGACGGCAGCAGACTGTCCCCGACCCGGGAGAAATGTGCCAGCCATCGAGGCAAGTGGCCTGACAAAGATCTTCGGACGCCGGCCGCAGCGCGGTGTCCGCATGCTGAACGAGGGCGCGGACCGCGCGCAGCTACGCAAGGAAGGCCTGACCCCCGCCGTCATCGACGCGACGTTCGACGTGGCGCCGGGCGAGATCTTCGTGGTGATGGGTCTGTCGGGGTCCGGCAAGTCGACGCTGATCCGCATGGTCAACGGCCTGTTGGAACCGACCGACGGTGTCATGCGCATCGACGGCCAGGACGTCACGCACCTGTCCGCCGCCGGCCTGCGCGAGGTGCGCCGGACCAAGGTGAGCATGGTGTTCCAGCACTTCGCCCTGCTGCCGCACCGCACCGTCGGCGAGAACGCCGCCTACCCGCTGAAGCTGCGCGGGGTGAGCAAGGCCGAGCGCGAGGCGCGCGCCGAGGAGTCGCTGGCCATGGTCGGCCTCAAGGGCTGGGGCGGCTCGCTGCCGTCCGAGCTCTCCGGCGGCATGCGCCAGCGCGTCGGGCTCGCCCGGGCGCTCGCGGCCGGCACCGACATCATGCTGATGGACGAGGCGTTCAGCGCCCTGGACCCGCTGATCCGCAAGGAGATGCAGGACCAGCTCCTCGAGCTCCAGGCGGAGCTGGGCAAGACGATCCTCTTCATCACCCACGACCTCAACGAGGCCATGCGCCTCGGTGACCGCATCGCGATGATGCGCGACGGCCGGATCGTCCAGGTGGGCACCAGCGAGCAGATCCTCAACGAGCCCGCCACCGACTACGTGGCGCAGTTCGTCGCGGACGTCGACCGGTCGCGCGTGCTCTCCGCGGGCGACGTGATGGAGCGTCCCGTCGCCGTGGTCGGCCCGGAGTCCGGCCCGAAGGCCGCGCACAAGCTGATGCGCGAGAACCAGGTCTCCTCCCTGCTCGTGACCGGCCGCGACCGTCGGGTCCTCGGCATCGTGTGGGAGCAGGACGTCGCCGACGCGGTCCGTGAGGGCAGCGACAGGCTGCCGGTCAGCGACGAGACCGTGGCCCAGGTCGCCCCGGACACGCCGCTGGCGGAGCTGTTCCAGTACGCCGCGGCCAGCACGGCGCCGCTGGCGGTGGTCGGCGCGGAGGGTCGCCTGGACGGCGTCATCCCGCGGGTGACGCTGCTCAGCGCGCTCGCCGTGCCGAGCACGGAGAGCGCCGCCAGCCCGGCCGACGGCGTGGACGACGGTCCCACCGACGGCGAGCCCGTCCTCGACTCCGCAGGAGCACAGTGATGTTGCCGATGTCCACCCCCGACACCACCAGCATCCCCAAGGTGCCGATCGGAGAGGTCGTCGACAAGGGGATCGACTGGATCGACGACAACCTCGAGTGGCTCCTCGACGGGATCGCCCTCGTGACGTCGTTCCTGGTGGACGGCATCGCGGAGCTGTTGATGACGCCCTCCGCACTCGTCATGGTCGGGCTGTTCACCCTGCTCGCGCTGGTCGTGCGGTCCTGGGGGCTGGCCGTCTTCACGGTGCTCGGGTTCCTGCTCGTCGTGAGCATGGAGATGTGGGAACCCGCGATGGAGACGCTCAGCCTCGTGCTGGTCGCCGCGCTGATCGCGCTGGTCGTCGCGATCCCCGTGGGGATCCTCGCCGCGCGCAGCGACACCGTCAGCACGTTCATGCGACCGGTCCTCGACTTCATGCAGACCATGCCGGCGTTCGTCTACCTCGTGCCCGTGGTCGTCTTCTTCAGCATCGGCGTGGTCCCCGGCGTCGTCGCCACGATCGTCTTCTCCCTGCCGCCGGGCGTCCGGCTCACGGAGCTGGCGATCCGCCAGGTCGACGCCGAGACCGTCGAGGCCGGCGAGGCGTTCGGCGGCACCTCCTGGCAGATCCTGCGGGGCATCCAGCTCCCGCTCGGCCTGCCGACCATCATGGCGGGCGTCAACCAGGTCATCATGCTGGCGCTGTCGATGGCGGTCGTCGCCGGCCTGGTCGGCGCGGGCGGGCTCGGCGGCGTGGTCGTCTCGTCGATCTCCACGCTCAACGTCCCGCTCGGCATCGAGGGCGGCCTGTCCGTCGTGATCCTCGCGATCTTCCTCGACCGCCTCACCGGCGCCATCGGCCAGCCCACGGGCCGGTCGCTGGTCGCCATCCTCAGCAGCCGGAAGGGCGACGGCGCTCGAGCCGCCACCGCTGGCGCGGTCTGAACCGCCGCACCCCACCTTGCTCCAGGACACCATCCACCGACACGGAAGGAGCTCACCCATGAGCACCCACCGCAAGAACTTCCGCCGCCAGGGCGTCGCGATCGTCTCCGCCGCCGCACTGGGCCTGACGCTCGCCGCCTGCGGCTCGGACGAGGGCTCCGACGCCGGCACGGGCGGCGACGAGAACGCCGAGGGCGACAAGAGCATCACCCTGGGCTACATCGCCTCGTGGACCGACGGTCTGAGCACCGCCTACCTGCTGGACAACGTGCTCTCGGAGGCCGGCTACGACGTCCAGCACCAGGACATCCAGGAGGCCGGCCTGCTCTACACGGCGCTCGCCGAGGGTGACGTGGACATGTACCCGTCGGCCTGGCCCGAGGTGACCCACGCGCAGTACATGGAGGAGTACGGCGACTCCATCGAGGACATCGGCGCCTACTACGACAACGCCAAGCTGACCATGGCGGTGCCGGAGTACACCGACATCGACTCGATCGCCGAGCTCGCCGACAACGCCGACATGTTCGACGGCACGATCACGGGCATCGAGCCCGGTGCCGGTCTGACGGCGGCCGTGCAGGACAACGTCATCCCGACCTACGGTCTGGACGAGGCCGGCTACGAGCTGCAGACGTCCTCCACGACGGCGATGCTCACCGAGCTGGAGCAGGCCACGGAGAACGAGGAGGACATCCTCGTCACGCTGTGGCAGCCGTTCTGGGCCAACGCGTCGTACCCGGTCAAGACGCTCGAGGACCCGGAGGGTGCGCTCGGTGAGGCCGAGGCCCTGCACTTCCTCGGCACCGACGGCTTCGCGGAGGACCACCCCGAGGTCGCCGACTGGATCTCGCAGATCAAGCTGGACGACGCGCAGTACGGCGCCCTGGAGGACTCGGTCGTCAACCAGCACCCGGACGACCCGGCCGCCGGCGTCGAGGCCTGGCTCGAGGCCAACCCCGACGTGATCCCCGCGTTCGAGGGCTGATCCTCACCACGTGAGGCGTCGCTGCACCGCAGCACCCGAGCACGACGGAGCGCCCGTCCCGGATGACGTCCGGGACGGGCGCTCCGTCGTTCCTCGGCCTCCTGGTCCCGCCGTGGCGAGGGGACGTCAGGCAGCCACCCGCGACTGCTGCACCTGGGCGATCGCGTCGCGGCCGTGGTGCACGCTGTCGTCAGGGACCCTCGGTGTCAGCGGACGTCGAGCCAGATCAGGGGTCAGGGCGCTGGTCACGGCGCGGCGCAGCCGCGTCGCGAACGGCCGCTCCACGGCGTAGTAGATGGCCGCGGCCAGCAGCATCGAGACGGCGGTCGCGGCGGTCAGCGCGGTCCAGGTGCCGTAGCCGTTGCTGCTCAGCAGCTCCGTGACGGCCCAGCCGAACTGGGTGTGCACCAGGTACAGCGGATACGTGAGCGCGCCGGCCAGGACGCACAGCGCCGCGAGGTGCCGGTTGTGGAGCGTGGCCCACGGCTGCACGGCGAGCCAGACGGCGCCGACGACGGCGAGGAGCACCGCCACGGCGACGCCGCCGTGGACGGGCACGCCCTGCAGGCCGCTCGCCTGGTGGGCGGAGGTCGTGACGCGGTCCACGGAGAGGCCGAGGAGGAGCGCGAGCGCGCCGAGGTCGATGAGGAGCGCGCGGCGAGCGACGCCGTCGGGCACGGTCTGGTCGCGGTGGGCCGTCACGTCCTGCCAGAGCAAAAACAGGACCATCCCGATGCCGAAGTAGACGGAGTGGCGTACCACGAGGTGCTCGGCGACCTCCGGGTAGCCGAAGTCCTGGACCAGCATCCCGGCCGCGGGCCACGCGAGCGCCAGGGTCAGGGCGCGGACCCGGGTCAGCGCGCCGAAGAGCATGAGCACCCCGACGAGCACGTAGAACTTGAGCTCCACGAGCAGGGTCCAGTAGACGACCTGCGAGAGCTCCGCGCCGAAGACGTCCGGCGCCATGGTGAGGTTGAGGAGCGTGTCGCGGAGGCTGAGCTCACGGCCGCCGGACCAGAACGTCTGGAGGACGGCGGTGGCCAGCACGCAGGCCCACAGCCCGGGGTAGAGGCGTCCCGCGCGCGAGCCGGTGAACTGTGCCGGCGTGCGTCCCTGGCTCGACCACAGGATCGCGAACCCGCTGATGACGAAGAACGCCTCGACCGCCAGCCATCCGTAGCGGGAGACCTGGTTGAGCCCCTCGAAGAGTGTGCTGACCTCGGTGCCCCAGTACTGGCTCGCGGTCGGCGTGGCCGTGAAGTGGTAGACGACGACGGCGAACGCTGCGCCGAACCGCAGCACGTCGAGCAGGTGCTTGCGCGGTGGCGGCTGCGTCGTCTGGGGCGTCGAGGTCATTTGATCAACCATAGATCACGAATCGATAACATTCGAGCCCGGGGCAAGCGTGGGTCCGACCTACTACCCTGGGACGTGGGCGTCCTTCGAGGTGCGCCCACAGCGCCGACGGGAGCCCCCAGCGCGCGACAGCACCGACACGTCCCCAGGAGGCACCCATGACCGACACCGCCACGGCCACCGCTGCGCAGCCGACCCCCGGCTTCGACGAGGCCCCCGGCCGCTACAAGGTCCGTTCACTCGCGCTCGCCGAGGCCGGCCGCCACCAGATCCGGCTCGCCGAGCACGAGATGCCGGGCCTGATGGCGCTGCGCGAGGAGTACGGCGAGGCGCAGCCCCTCGCCGGCGCCCGCATCGCCGGCTCGCTGCACATGACTGTCCAGACCGCCGTCCTCATCGAGACGCTCACCGCGCTCGGCGCGGAGGTCCGCTGGGCGAGCTGCAACATCTTCAGCACGCAGGACGAGGCCGCGGCCGCCGTCGTCGTCGGCCCCGACGGGACGCCCCAGGATCCCCAGGGCGTGCCCGTGTTCGCCTGGAAGGGCGAGTCGCTCGAGGAGTACTGGGCCTGCACCGAGCAGATCCTCGTCTGGCCGGCCGGAGAAGGCCCCAACCTCATCCTGGACGACGGCGGCGACGCCACGATGCTGGTCCACCTCGGCTTGCAGTACGAGCGCGCGGGCGTCGTGCCGCCGAACACGCTGCCGGGCGAGCCCGACCACACCCAGGAGATGAACGTGGTGCGCGACCTGCTGCGCAGCGCGCTCGAGGCCGACCCGCTGCGCTGGACCGGCGTCGCCGAGCAGATCGGCGGCGTCACCGAGGAGACCACCACCGGCGTGCACCGCCTGTACCACCTGGCGGAGGCGGGCGAGCTGCTCTTCCCGGCGATCAACGTCAACGACTCGGTCACCAAGTCCAAGTTCGACAACAAGTACGGCATCCGTCACTCGCTGCCGGACGGCATCAACCGCGCCACCGACATTCTCATCGGCGGCAAGGTCGCCTTCGTCGCGGGCTACGGCGACGTCGGCAAGGGCGCCGCGGAGGCGTTCCGTGGCCAGGGTGCGCGCGTCGTCGTCTCCGAGGTCGACCCGATCTGCGCGCTGCAGGCCGCGATGGACGGCTTCCAGGTCGCTCGGCTCGAGGACGTCCTCGACCACGCGGACTTCTTCATCACCACCACCGGCAACTTCGGCGTCATCACCGCCGAGCACATGCTCGCGATGAAGGACAAGGCCGTGGTCGGCAACATCGGCCACTTCGACAACGAGATCGACATGGCGGGCCTGGCCGACGTGCCCGGCGTGGTCAAGACCGAGATCAAGCCGCAGGTCCACGAGTGGACGATGCCGGCCGGCAGCGGCCCGGCCGGCGCGGACGGGCCGCGCGCCGAGCGGTCGATCATCGTGCTGTCCGAGGGGCGCCTGCTCAACCTCGGCAACGCCACCGGTCACCCGTCGTTCGTCATGTCCAACTCGTTCGCCAACCAGGTGATCGGCCAGCTCGAGCTGTTCGCGGACATGGCCCGCCCGGCCGAGGATCGGCAGTACGAGCGCCAGGTCTACCGACTGCCCAAGGTCCTGGACGAGAAGGTGGCGCGCCTGCACCTCGACGCGCTCGGCGTGCGCCTGACCGAGCTCAGCAAGGCCCAGGCCGACTACCTCGGCGTGCCTGTCGAGGGGCCGTTCAAGCCGGACCACTACCGCTACTGACCCCCACCTGGTTGCGGGGGGAGGTTGCGGGGGGTAGCCCCCGGGCACGACGGCGGCACACACCCTGGGCAGCAGCCGCTGCCGGTCGGGAGGATGGCACCATGACCACCCTCACGCCTGCCCCGCGGTTCCGCACGGCGCCGTTCGCGCGGCGCACCTGGCGCGCCTACGGATTCCTCTGGCTCGCCCTGCCGCTCGCCCCGTTCGCGCTCGCCTACGCGGTGCTCACCACCGTGCTGACGGTCGGGCTCGCGGCGACGGTCGTGGGGCTGTTCGTCGCGGGCGGTCTCGTGCTCGGGGCGCGCGGCTGGGGCGGGATGTACCGGCGGATGGCACGCCGCTTCCTCGACATGGAGATCGCCGATCCCGCACCCCGGCAGCCGCGCCGAGGGTTCTGGCGTCGGCTCGGCAGCACGGTCGGCGACGCCACGGGATGGCGCGCGATCCTGTACATGGTGACGACGTTCCCGCTGTCCCTCGCGTCCTTCGTGGTCTCCACCGTGTTCCTGGTCGCGGCGCTGGGCAGCATGACCCACTGGGCCTGGTCGTGGGTGCTCCCGCTGCAGGAGGCGCCGGACGGCACGATGCACCGCGGCTTCTCGATCATGGCGGGGGACTGGTACTGGTTCGCCGACACCCCGGCCCGGCAGGTGCCCCTCGTCGTGGCCGGGGTGGTGCTGTTCTTCCTCTGGCCGCTGGTCCAGGCGCCGTTCGTCGCCCTCGTCCGCCTCCTGGCCGGTGCCCTGCTCGGCCCGACGCGCGCGAGCCTGCGCGTCACCGAGCTCGAGCGCACCCGGGCCGGTGTCGTCGAGGACGCCGACGACCGCCTGCGTCGCATCGAGCGGGACCTGCACGACGGCACGCAGGCGCGCCTCGTCGCGGTGGCCATGCAGCTCGGCGAGGCACGGGACCTGCTCTCGGGCGGCGGCGACGACGTCACGCTGGCCGAGGACCTGGTCGGCACCGCCCACGACTCCACCAAGGAGGCGCTGGCCGAGCTCCGCGAGATCGCCCGCGGCATCCACCCGCCCGCCCTGGACAGCGGCCTCGCCGTGGCGCTGGAGACGCTGGGGGCGCGGGCGGCGCTGCCGGTGACGGTCGACGTCGACCCGGACGTGGAGGCAGGCGGCCGGCTCGCCCCGGCGGTGGAGTCCATCGCCTACTACACGGTCGCCGAGCTGGTGACCAACGTCGTCAAGCACGCCGAGGCCTCGGGCGCCTACGTGATGGTCCAGCGCAGGGCCGACGGTCTGCGGGTCCGCGTGCGCGACGACGGCCGGGGCGGCGCCGTCGTCGTCGCACCGGACGGCAGCGGGCACCGCACCGGGCTGGCCGGCCTGATCGACCGCGTCCGGGCCGTCGACGGCACCCTCGACCTGTCCAGCCCTGTCGGCGGGCCTACGGTGGTCAGCGTGCTGCTGCCCACCCACACCCGCCCGGCGACACCCACCCGGCCACGCTCGTGAGCGCCGGACCGGGCTCGCGCCGTCCGACGCCCCCGGCTCCGCACCTGCGCGTCGCGATCGCGGAGGACTCCGCCGTCCTGCGGGACGGCCTCGCGGCGCTCGTCGAGCGACGCGGCCACACGGTCGTCGCCGCGGTGGCCGACGGCGCCGCGCTCGAACGGGAGGTCGCGCTGCAGCACGACGCGGGCGAGCTGCCCGACGTCGTCGTCGTCGACATCCGCATGCCGCCCACCTTCACCGACGAAGGGCTGCGCACCGCGCTCGCCCTCCGTGGCGACCATCCGGGCCTCGGCGTGCTGCTCTTCAGCCAGTACGTCGAGACCCGCTATGCGGGACGCCTGCTCGCCGGGAGCTCGCGCGGCGTGGGCTACCTGCTCAAGGACCGGGTCGCGGACGTGGGTGACTTCCTGGACGCCCTGGTGCGCATCGCGGACGGCCAGACCGTGCTCGACCCCGAGGTGGTCTCCCAGCTCATGGGAGCGTCGTCCGGCGACGACGGGCTGTCCCGGCTCACCGGTCGGGAGCGGGAGGTCCTGGACCTGATGGCCCAGGGGCGGTCCAACGGTGCGATCGCGGAGCTGCTCTACCTGTCGTACGGCGCGGTGGAGAAGAACGTCGCGTCGATCTTCGCCAAGCTGGACCTCCCGCAGGACGCCGCCGACCACCGCCGGGTGCTCGCCGTGCTGCGGCACCTCGGCATCTCTGCGCAGAGCCCCGAGTAGGGACAACCCCCGAGATCTTTCGGGGGTTCTCGGCGCGAAGACCGGGGGAACCACCCATGGTCCGCGTCGCCGCAGGTCAGCAGGCTGGAGGGGTCACCACGACCTCGACCTGCGGAGCCTGTCATGACCCAGACCACGACCCTCGTGCCGAAGGCGCCGCCCGCGCCGGCAGCGCCAGCCCCGAGTGCGGCAGCGGTAACCGAGCGGGCCGAACCTCGCCGGCCCGGGCGGGACGGGTTCGTCGACGCCGTCCGGGCGCTCGGCATCGTCGCCGTCGTCATGCTGCACTGGCTGATGGCCGAGGCGACCTGGGACGGCAGCACCCTGCGGATCGGCAACGCCCTCGGCCACGGCGCGGGCTGGACCGTGACCTGGCTGCAGACCCTGCCGCTGCTGTTCCTCGCCGCGGGTGCCGCGGCCGCCTACCGCAGCTCGCGCACGGTCGGGCTCCCGGGCCGCTGGTGGCGCGCCCTGGGCGGGAGCCTGCTGGGCGCGGCGCGGCCCGTCGTCGTGCTCCTGGGTGTGTGGGCGGTGGCGGTCGTGGCCATGCTCGCCGTCGGCGTGCCCGACGCCGCCGTGTGGCGCCTGGTGCGGATGGTGCCCCAGCCGCTGTGGTTCCTCGGTGTGTGGGTGGTCCTCGTGGCCCTCGCCCCTGTGCTCCAGCGCGCCTGGCGCCGGTGGCGGTGGGGCGCGGCCGGCGTCGTCGTGGCCCTGCCGCTCGCCGTCGACGCCCTGCGGTTCGGGGCCGGTCTCGACGGACCGGCAGGGGCCAACGTGCTCCTCGCGTGGGCCGTGCCGTTCGGCGCGGGCGTCGCCTACGCGACCGACCGCCGCGACGGACGCCGGGCGGTGCCGCACGGCCGGGCGCTGCTGGTCACCGGTGCGGTGACCGCGCTCACCGGTGCCGCGGCACTGATCGCCGTCGGCCCCTACCCGGCGAGCCTGATCGGGATGCCGGGAGCCGAGATCTCCAACCTCGCGCCGCCCACCGCGCCCGTGGTGCTGCACGCCGTGGCGATGGTGTGCCTGGCGCTCGCGGTCCGGCCCGCCCTGGCCCGGTGGTCCGAGAGCACGGGCCGCAGCACGGTCCGGTGGTTGTCGCAGCGGTCCATGACCGTCTACCTGTGGCATCTGACCGCGATGTTCGCCGTCGTCGGCGCGGTCCTCCTGGGGCTCGGGCAGAGCCTCCCGGAGCCGTGGAGCACGGACTGGTGGGCGAGCCGGCCCGTGTGGTTCGGGGCGACGTTCCTGGTCCTGGCCGGTCTGGTGCGCCTGTTCGGCCGGTCCGAGTCCTCCCGTGCCGGGATGGCGGACGCCCCGGCCGGTACGGGACCGGTCGGGGCGTCGTGAGGCGCTCGTGCGCCGTGGGTCAGGAGCAGTTCGCGGTGGAGTACTCGTCGAGCTCGTCGGTCGCGTTCGAGAACTCCTCGCTCGTGAACGAGTTGGTCGCCTCGGTGAGCACGGAGGGGTCGGCGTTCGCCGGGTCGTCCAGGGCGCCGGAGATCGTGTCGCTGAAGCTGCGGAACGCGGAGCTGACCACGGCGTAGGAGTCCGCGATCTCCTCGGGGGCCTCGATCGACTCGATCTCCGTGGTCAGCTCCTCGAGGGAGGCAGCCGCGGCGTCCGGGTCGCTGAGGTCGACGCTCTGCAGGTCGGCGGACAGGTCCTCGACCGAGGTGAAGGAGTCGCAGAACGCCTGCGCCGACTCGTCCGAGCCTCCGCACGCGGCCAGGGAGAGGGTGAGCACACCGGCGGCGGCCAGAGCGGTGGTCCGGGAAAGGTGGGTTCGCATGCCGTCACCCTAGGGGCCGCTCCGAGCCGGGACACAGCCCGTCTCCAGGAACGAGACGGTGCGGCGTTCAGTCCCGCGGGTCGGCGACGGCGTACGGCAGGCGGTGCAGCACCTCGGCCTGCTGCGTCGCGCGCTCTCGCTCGGCCCGTCCGCGCACCAGCTCACGGTCCCGGCGCTCGTGCAGCACCGCGTGCAGGAACGCCTCGGGCGGGGTGCCCGACGGCGGTCCGGGGGCCACGTAGGCCTCCACCTGACCCGCGAGCTCGTCCGTGAGCCGCACCCGCGAGGACGGGGCGAGGCGAGGGGCGCGGTCGAGGACCTGCCGAGCCCGCAGCGCCAGGCCGTCCGGCAGGCGGCGGATGTCGGCGGTGCCCGCCCAGCCGGCCAGGTCCGGTGCCATGACCAGCGGCCGCTCCCAGCCGCGGGCGCCGCGCACCCGCACCGAGTAGGTCCCCGCGAGCAGGTCGCCGAGCCGCTTGCCGCGAGCGTTGGCCAGCGAGGTGATCACGGCGACAGCGCCGAAGGTGAACCACAGCTCGAAGACGCCGACCAGCGCCCGGACGAACGCGTGCCGGAACCGCACCGGGCCGCCGTCGTCGCGCACCACCCGCAACCCCGTGGCGAGCTTGCCGAGCGAGCGACCGCGGCTGAGCGTCTCGATCGCGACGGGCAGCGCGACGAGGAACGTCACCAGCAGCACGATGGCGAGGGTGCTGCCCCACTGCTGGTTCAGGCGGTCGAGCGTGGTGCCCAGCACCACGACCAGGGTGACGAAGCCCAGTGCCAGCGTCGCCAGAGCGTCCAGCAGTGAGCCCACCGCCCGCGACGCGAACGACGCCGGGCGGGAGTCCAGCACCACGCCCTCTCCGATGAGGATTCCGTCCTGCACCGTGCCTCCGTCTCGTCGGTTCCTTCTGTGGGCGCGTCCTCACGACGCCCCCTCCTGTGGCAGGGTAGCGGGCGTGGACCTGGATGCCTTCACCGCCGTGCACCGCCCGGAGTGGGACCGCCTCGACCGTCTCGCGAAGCAGCGCCGGCTCGACGGCGCCGAGGCCGACGAGCTCGTCCGTCTCTACCAGGCCGTCGCCACCCACCTGTCGACGGTGCGATCCGCCGCGCCCGACCCCGTGCTCGTCACCCGGCTCTCCGAGCTCCTGAGCCGGTCGCGCACCCGGATCGCGGGAGCGCACGAACCGGCGTGGTCCGACGTCGTCCGGTACGCCACCGTGACCGTCCCGGCCGCGCTGTACCGGATCCGGTGGTGGACGTTCTGGGTGACCGCCGCCTTCCTCCTGGTGGCCCTGGTCGCCGGCGTGCGGGTCGCCGTCGACCCCGACGCGCTCGCCGCGATGGGTACGCCGTCGCAGCGCGAGGAGTACGTCGACGAGGCGTTCGCCTCGTACTACGACCCGCAGACGTCGTTCGCCGCGATGGTGTGGACGAACAACGCGTGGATCGCCGCGCAGATGATCGCCTTCGGCGTGACGGGGGCATGGCCCGTGTGGGTGCTGCTCCAGAACGCCGTCAGCATCGGGGCGACCGGCGGGATGATGGCCGCCTACGGCGAGCTCCCCCTCTTCTTCCAGCTCATCACGCCGCACGGGCTGCTGGAGCTGACCAGCATCTTCGTCGCCGGGGCGGCCGGTCTGCGGCTGTTCTGGGCCTGGGTGGACCCCGGTGCGAGACCTCGGGCGACGGCGCTCGCGACCGAGGGGCGCGCGCTCTTCACCGTCGCCGTCGGGCTCGTGGGGGCGCTCGCGCTGTCGGGGGTCGTGGAGGGGTTCGTCACGGGGTCCGGAATGGCGTGGTGGCTCAAGATCGTCATCGGGGCGCTCGCGCTCGGCGCGTTCCTCGCGTACTACCTCGTGCTCGGGCGGCGCGCCGTCCGGGCAGGGGAGACGGGGGACCTGGACGTCGACCGCGCGGGCGCCGTGCTGCCCACCGCCGGCTGACCGCGCCGCACCCGCCCGACCCCGCCGCACCCGCCCGACCCCGCCTGAACGGTTGTGGGCGCGATTTCTGGGCGCGAGACCCGTACAGACCGGGCGAATCGGGCCACGAATCGCGCCCACAACGCTCGGAGCGGGGGCGGGGTCAGAGACGGCCGGCGGCCTTGAGGGCGAGGTAGGTGTCGGCGAGCCGCGGCGCGAGCTGGTCGGGCAACGCCTCGGACACCTCCGCCCCGTGCTGGCGCAGCACCGCCGCGACGGCCGAGCGCTCGAGGTCGCCTCGAGCCGCTGCCGCCGCGCCGTAGACCTCCTCGACGTCCTCGCGGCCGGCGCGCATCGCCGCCACCTCCGCGTCGGCGACCGCCGCGACCACCACCTGGTGCGTCCCGGAGAGCTGGTCGATGACGGGCAGCAGCCCTGTCTCCACCACCGCGGGATCGAGGGACGTCAGCAGCACGACCAGCGCACGCTGCGAGACGCGCGTGCGCACCTGGGCCACGAGGCCGGTCCAGTCCGTCTCCAGCAGCACCGGTTCGACGGCGGCGAGCGAGTCCGCCATCGCGGGCAGCAGCCGCGGTCCGGACGCACCGGCGACCCGGGCCCGCAGCACCCGGTCGTAGGCCAGCACCTGGAAGCGGTCGCCCGCGCGGTCGGCCAGCGCCCCGAGCAGCAGCGCCGCCTCGACGCTCGCCTCCAGCCGGGTGCCGCCCGTGTTCAGCGACCCGTCGGACGAGGTGCCGATCCGCGCCGCCGACGTCCGGCCGGTGTCGAGCACGACCACGACGCGGCGGTCGCGTTCCGGGCGCCACGTCCGCACGACGACGTCACCGCCGCGCGCCGTCGCCCGCCAGTCGATCGAGCGGACGTCGTCGCCCACCACGTACTCGCGCAGCGAGTCGAACTCGGTGCCCTCGCCGCGCACCTGGACCGCGGCGCGCCCGTCCATCTCGCGCAGCCGCGCCAGGCGGCTCGGCAGGTGCCGGCGCGACGCGAACTCGGGCAGCACGCGGATCCGGCCGCCCACGTCGATCGAGGCCTGCCGCCCCGCCAGGCGCAGCGGCCCCAGGGTGCGCAGGGTGACCGCGCCGGCGATGCGTTCGCCACGCCGGGTGGGCAGCAGGGGCGTGCGCAGCCGCGCCGACTCCCCGGGGGGAAGGTCCACGGCGTGCCGGGCGGTCCGAGCGGGCTCCGCGGGGTCCGTGTGCGGGCGCAGGCCGCCGTCGTCGCCCCGCGCGGTGGCGAGCGACGGGGGCCAGGCGTCCCGCACGAGGGCGCGCAGCCTGCGGCGGCTCGCGTTCGTCAGCACCACCTGCGACGTCGTCGGGGTACCGAGGCGCACTGACGACGGCACCGTCCGCTGCACCGTCACCTGCCGGGGAGAGGCCGCCAGCGCGACGTCGAGCGCGCAGAGGACCACGACGACGGCGGCCCAGAGCAGCACCGTCCCGGGCACCGGCCAGATCGCGACCGGCACCAGGCCGAGCGCCGCCAGCACGACGGCGCGCCAGGACAGCGCCATCTCAGCGCGGGACCGGGACGGCGGCCAGGACGGTGCCGAGCACCGACTCGGCCGTGACGCCCTCGAGCTCCGCCTCCGGACGGAGCTGGACGCGGTGCCGCAGCGTCGGGTGCGCGAGCGCCTTGACGTCGTCGGGCGTCACGTACATGCGGCCCGACAGCCAGGCCCAGGCCCGGGCCGTCGCGAGCAGCGCGGTCGCCCCGCGGGGGGAGACGCCGAGCTGCAACGACGGCGACTGGCGCGTCGCCCGGCACACGTCGACGGCGTAGCCGAGCACCTCCGGAGCGACCTCCACCTGACGCACCTCGGCCCGGGCGGCGGCGAGCACGCCCGGGTCCGCGACGGGGCGGACGCCCGCCGCACCGAGGTCGCGCGGGTCGAACCCGCCTGCGTGGCGGGCCAGCACCTCGATCTCGGAGTCGCGTTCGGGCAGGGGCAGCAGCACCTTGAGCAGGAACCGGTCGAGCTGCGCCTCCGGGAGGGGATAGGTGCCCTCGTGCTCGACGGGGTTCTGCGTGGCGATGACGACGAACGGCTCCGGCAGGGGGCGCGGCTGACCGTCCACGGACACCTGGCGCTCCTCCATCGACTCCAGCAGCGAGGCCTGCGTCTTGGGGGGCGTCCGGTTGATCTCGTCGGCGAGCAGCAGGTTGGTGAACACCGGGCCCTGACGGAACGAGAACTCGGCCGTGCGGGCGTCGTAGACCAGCGAGCCGGTGACGTCGCCGGGCATGAGGTCCGGCGTGAACTGCACGCGCTTGAAGTCGAGGTCCAGCGAGGCGGCGAGCGAGCGGACGAGGAGCGTCTTGGCCACCCCCGGCACGCCCTCGAGCAGCACGTGCCCGGAGCACAGCAGCGCGATGAGCAGGCTGGTCACGGCGGAGTCCTGCCCGACGACGGCCTTGCCGACCTCGGTGCGCACGGCCGCCAGCGCGCGGCGCAGCTCGAGCGACGGCTGCGACGGCTCGGGCGGAGCCGGCTCGCCGGCCGGTGCCGCCGAGGCCGGTGCCGCCGCGTGTGCGACCCCGGTCGTCGGCGCGCTCTCGGTCGTCGACGCAGCGGGTGCCTGCGACGAGTCGTCCGTGCGTGCCTCCGAAGCTCCGGGTGCGGCGGGTGCCGGCTGGTTCTCGTCAGGGTGGGTCACGGTCGGTGAACCTCGCTCTCCAGGGTGTCGAGCCGGCGGGCGAGCTCGCTGAGCGCGGCGTCGTCGGCGGGTGGGGGGCCGTAGATCAGGTCGGCGACCTCGTGCGGGTCGCGCCCGGAGGCGCGCACGACGGCGTCGACCACGGTGTCGGGGTGGGCGGACCGGGCCAGGCCGAGCCGGTGGGCGACGGCCTGGGCGGTCGAGGCCCGCAGGCCGGCCGCCGCGTGCCCGCGCGAGCGTGCGCGGCGGTAGAGCCGGGCGCGCCCGCGCGCCGACTCGGCGGAGGGCACGACGACAGGCAGCCGTTCGGTGACGAGCCTGCCGAGGCGTCGGCCCCGCCAGACGGCGACGACGAGGGCGACCAGGACGGCCCACCACAGCGCGGCGCCGAACCAGGCCGGCAGCACGGCCTCGGGCTCCGGCTCGGCGGTCTGGTCCCCGGCGACGGTCGAGTCGGCCGGGTCGGGCACGAGCCAGACCAGCCGGTCCTGACGCCCGAGGAGGTGCAGCGCCAGTGCGGCGTTGCCCTCGGTGAGCACGTCGTCGTTGCGCAGGAACGCCGGGTCGTCGACGGCGACCACCTGGCGACCGCCCTGCTCGACCGCGGCGAGCACCGCCGAGCCGTCCGGGCTCGACCAGCACGTCGTCACGGCAGGCGAGGTGGCCTCCAGCCCTGCCTCGAGCATCGAGGGGCCCGCGGCGACCGCGGCGGGAAGGTCGCACCCCGGCTCGGTCGCGGACGGCGGAGCGGAGGCCCAGGAAGAGCGCTGGACCTGGTCTCCGGTCGCCGCCCGCAGCAGGCCGTCGTCGGCGCCCGCCAGCACGACGTCGGCGTCGACGGCGGAGAGCGCAGTGACCTGCTCGGGCAGCATGTACGGCGCGGGGACGACCAGGAGCGTGGTGCCCGCAGCGGCGGCCTCGACGGCGTCCGCCACGTGCGTCACGTGCTCGATCTCGACGCCCTGGCGCTCGAGGACGTGGGCGAGGGCCTGCGAGCCGTCCGGTCGGGTGTTCTCGGGGTCGTACGCGACGAGCGAGCCCGCAGGGCGCAGCAGGGCGAGGGCCACGACCGCGAGGAGCATCGCGGCGACACCGCCGACGAGCCACCGAGCGGCCCGCCAGCGGCGTCGGCTGCGGGAGCCGAGCGTCGTGCCGTCGCCGGTGACCGCTGCCGAGCTCCAGGTCGCCGTGGGGGCGGCGGGCGCGCTCACAGCGCCTCCTCCGGGGTTCGCGACGCCGGCGGGCTGGGCCGGGTGGACGACACCCGGTCGTCGAGCGCGCGCATCGCGGCGTCGTCCGCGGGCCCTGCCGGGAGGTGGCCGTAGCGGACCCCGTCGAACCGGCCGGCGGCCGTGTGCAGATCGGCGGAGAGGTCGGGCATCCGGGCGCTCGCGGCCTCGGCGGCCTCGCGAGCGGTCCGGCCGGGACGTTCGTCGAGCACCACGCGCTCCTCCAGCCCGCGCACCACGGCGCGGAAGCGTTCGATCACGGCGAGCGGCCAGTCCTGCCGGCCGGCGGCGTCGTCGGCGGCGGCCCGCATCTGCGCGGCGGTCCGGGTGTCGTCGTCGTGCACGACGGCGGAGCTTTCGGCGGCGTGGCGCCGCAGCCGGGCGGGGCCCGCGACGAACAACGCGACCGCCACCACGACGACCAGCACCACGGCCAGGACGACCGCGAGCCGCCAGGGGCTGATGTCCACGGTGCCGATGTCGCCGAAGACCCTGGCGAGCCAGTCGAGCAGCCGCCTGAGGACCGACGGGTCCTGCGAGTACTCGGGGCGGGCGAGCTCCTCGACGAGCCAGTCGCGGGCCGTCTCACGGTCCGGCACGACGGGCACCTCGCCGGTGACGCCGTGCAGCAGCCCCACCGTCGTCGCTGCCGTCACCACTGCGGGGTGCCTCCGGGCGGCGGCTGCATCCCGGCCGGGCCGGCAGGCCTGTCGGGCGGCTGGTTCGCCACGCGCTCGGCGGCTGCGGCGAGCTGGACGTCGAGCCCTTCGCGGCGCATCCGCACGTCGGTGTAGACCAGTGCGACGACGCCGGAGACGAACACCAGGTAGAGCATGCTCGCGATCACCGACGCGACGACGGAGCTGACGATCATCCCCCAGCCGAAGTCGCCGCCGTCGACGAGCAAGCCGAGCATGCCGAGCGGGTAGGACACGACCTGGCCGGCGACGCCCGCGATGATGCTGGCGAGCAGCACGGTCCCGAAGACCCGCCAGTACGCGCTGCGGGTGAGGCGCCACGCACGGGCGATCGTGCGGCCCAGCCCGGTGCCCTCGAGCACGAGCGCCGGCGCGACGAGCATGAGGCGGACCCACAGCCAGGCCGCCAGGGCGACGATCGCAGCCAGGCACAGCAGGGCGACGAGCACGGACAGCACCGCCGAGTCGGTCGCGACGGCGACGGCGCTGACCAGCAGGATCGCCCCGAAGAAGACGACGAACGTGGCGACGCCGAGGCCGATCGTCCGCAGCAGCATCCAGCCGATGAGGACGGCGAGCCGCGGACGGACCTTCTGCCAGACCTCGCCCACCGACATCTTGCGGCCGATGACGGACTGGCTGACCGAGACGGTGATGAACCCCTCGGTGACGGGCTGCGCGATCAGGAGGGTCAGGGACAGCGCACTCGACACCGCCACGATCTGGGCGAACCAGCCGGCGTCGGCCGCGGTGAAGCCGGTGAGCTCGGCGTCGGTGCCGAAGGGCTCGGCGAGCAGGTCGGTCAACGGCGGGACCGCGAACTGCGCCAGCAGCGCCGCGAGCAGGGTGGCGGTGGCGACGACCACGGCCACCAGGCCGAGCATGACCGCAGGGTTGTGGCGGACCGCGCTGAACGCCCCGTCGAAGATCTCCCCGAGCGACAGCGGACGCAGGGAGACGATGCCGGGTTTGGACGCGGACGGGCCGTAGGGGTCGGGCCCCACCGGGCCGGGCCGTGGCGCTCCCGGGGGGGTGCCGCCGTCGGCCCCGGGCTGACCCGGGCCGTACCGTCCGGACCCGTACTGCCCTGGCCCGTACTGCCCGTAGGCGGGCGGCCTCGGAGCCTCGCCCCACCCGGAGGGCGGCGTCGGCTGGTCGGGCGTGCTCATGCTGCTGCCTCCTGGGGCACGGCTGGCTGGACGGGTGCGTGACCGCCACGACCCTATAGCGTTCACGGCCCTCAGGGCGCGGCCCGGCACGGAACGCTGTGGACCCTGGCAGACTGTGCGCATGAAGTCCCGCGTCCTGGTGGTCGACGACGACACTGCCCTCGCCGAGATGATCGGCATCGTCCTGGAGTCCGAAGGGCTCGATCTGAGCTTCTGCTCGGACGGCGATGCCGCCATCGGCATGTTCCGGTCGACCCAGCCCGACCTCGTCCTGCTCGATCTCATGCTGCCGGGCAAGGACGGTATCGAGATCGCTCGGGAGATCCGTGCCGAGTCCGGCATCCCCATCATCATGCTCACCGCGAAGACGGACACCGTCGACGTGGTGCTCGGCCTCGAGTCCGGTGCCGACGACTACGTCACCAAGCCGTTCAAGCCCAAGGAGCTCGTCGCCCGCGTGCGGGCCCGGCTGCGCCGTTCCGACGAGCCCGGTCCGGAGCGCCTCAAGATCGGCGACATCGAGATCGACGTCACAGGGCACACCGTCACCCGCGACGGGGAGCGGATCAGCCTCACCCCGCTCGAGTTCGACCTGCTCGTCGAGCTCGCGCGCAAGCCCTGGCAGGTCTTCACCCGCGAGGTGCTCCTCGAGAAGGTCTGGGGATACCGGCACAGCGCCGACACCCGCCTGGTGAACGTCCACGTGCAGCGCCTGCGCTCCAAGATCGAGAAGGACCCGGAGAACCCCGAGGTCGTGCAGACCGTGCGCGGGGTGGGCTACAAGGCCGGTGCCGCCCGCTGACGTCCGTGCGACCGACGCCCTCGTCCGAGGTGCCCGGTCGCTCGTGCACCGCTGGCGCTCCTCGATGCAGGTGCGCGTGGTCACCTCTGCGGTCGCGCTCGGCGTGCTGGCCGTCGCCGTCCTCGGCGTCTACCTGTCGTTCTCGATCCGAGACGGTCTCTTCGACCAGCGCCTGGACCAGGTCGAGCGCGAGAACGCCGCCGTGATCCAGGAGGTGCGCACCCGGCTCGCCGCGACGGCCGCGACGCAGACCGGCGAGCAGCAGGCCCTGCTGCGCGACGTCATCCTGTCGTTGAGCGCCGGGGGCTCGAGCGCGCAGGACTACTTCCTGCGCCAGGCGCCCGAGCAGCAGCTGCCCCTCGTCGACTCGTCGTCGCGCCAGGGACTGGCGGTCAGCGAGGTCGTCACCCCGGAGCTGCGCGCCGCGACGCTCGCCACGGGGGACCAGGTGCTGCAGTCGGTGCCGATCCCCGCCGACTTCACGGGGTCGGGTGCCGAGGAGCCCGGCGTCGTGGTCGGGGCCACCGTCGACCTGCCGTCGGCCGGCACCTTCGAGCTCTACGCGCTCTACTCGCTGGCCTCGGAGCAGGAGACGTTGGGGTTCGTCCAGCGGACCCTGGCGCTCGGCTCGGTGGCGATCCTGGCCATGATCGGCCTGCTGACGTGGACGGTCACCCGGCAGACGGTCGCTCCCGTGCGCCGGGCCGCCACCGCGGCGGCCCGGCTCGGCGAGGGGCACCTCGACGTCCGTGTCCCCGGGTCGCGGGGCCAGGACGAGCTGGCGACGCTCGCGCGGACGTTCAACGAGATGGCGGACAACCTCGAGGAGCAGATCGCCCGGATGGAGGAGCTGTCCGCCGCGCAGCGACGGTTCGTCTCCGACGTCTCGCACGAGCTGCGGACCCCGCTGACGACGATCCGCATGGCGGGCGAGATCATCCACACCGCGCGCGCCGACCTCGAGCCGTCCGCGCGACGGTCCGCGGAGCTGCTGCAGACGCAGCTCGACCGGTTCGAGGAGCTCCTGACCGACCTGCTCGAGATCAGCAGGTTCGACGCCGGCGCGGCCGTGCTAGACGTCGAGCAGCAGGACCTGCGCAGCGTGGTCACGGCCGTCGTCGACACGTGCGCCCCGCTCGCCGAGCGCAAGTCCGTCTTCCTCTCGGTGGACATGCCCGACACGCGCACGACGGCGGACATCGACCCTCGCCGGGTCGAGCGGATCCTGCGCAACCTCGTGGTGAACGCCATCGAGCACGCGGAGGGCAACCCGGTGGAGATCACGGTCGGCCAGGACGCCCGGGCCGTCGCGGTCGTGGTGCGCGACCACGGCGTGGGTCTGACCACGGAACAGCTCAGCCGCGTCTTCGACCGGTTCTGGCGGGCGGACCCGGCACGGGCCCGGACGACGGGCGGCACGGGTCTCGGCCTGTCCATCTCGCAGGAGGACGCCCGGCTGCACGGCGGACGTCTGGACGCCTGGGGGCGGCCCGGCCACGGCGCGAGCTTCCGGCTGACCCTGCCGCGGCGCGCGGGGATCGAGATCGACCGCCCGCCGCTGCCGGTCGAGGGGCCGTCGCGCTCCGGCGGGCAGCACGTCCCCACGGGCCAGGTGCCCGTCGTGAACCCGCCGACCGGTCCCACGCCCACCGCCATCCCCGACCTGCCGTCCGAGGAGGAGTCCTGATGAACCACGGGATCCGCCGGCGCCTCGCGCGGGCCCTCTGCGCCGCCGTGCTGGTGTCGTCGGTCGGGGCGTGCGCGAGCATCCCCACCACGGGCGGCGTCATGGAGGGTTCCGCCGAGGTCGACAGCGCCAGCGACCTGGGCTTCGACGTGCAGGGCCCGGCGATGGACGCCAGCCCCGAGCAGATCGTCCAGGGGTTCGTGAGCGCGGCCCAGTTCGGTCCGGCGTCGGCCGCGACGCTCGACATCGCGAAGGAGTACACGACGCCGGTGGCCTGGTCCGCGTGGGACGAGTACACGCAGGTCCTGGTGCTGTCGGAGTACCCCCGGTGGACCGTCGAGGAGTTCGACGAGTCCACCGTCGAGACGTCGGTGCGCGGCGAGGCCACCGTCGTCGCGTCCCTCGACGAGTCGGGCGTCTACTCGGAGCTGGCCGAACCCAGCGTCGTCGAGGTGGCGTTCGACCTGACACGGGGCGACGACGGACAGTGGCGCATCAGCGGGCTCGAGGACGGGATGCTCGTGCTGGCCGACTTCCTCGGGAACGCGTTCCACCGGACCTCGCTGTACTACCCGACGTCGGACCGCGAGTGGTGGGTCCCCGACGTGCGCTGGTACCCGGGGCAGTCGTGGCGAACCGGCGCGACCCAGGCGATCCTCGACGGACCGCCGGAACGGCTCGCGCAGTCGACGATCTCGGTGGTCCCTGACGGCGCCACCCTGGCGATCGACGCGGTGACGGTCGCGGACGACGGCACGATCGACGTGAGCCTCACCTCGGCGATCACCACCGCCCCGCCGGACGACAGGGCGCTGCTCGTGGCCCAGCTCGAGGCGACCCTGCGGGAGGGAGACGGCCGCACGGTGGTGCTCTCGTCCGGCACCTCGCCGCTGGCGGCGACGTCGGCGGCCGAGCCGTCGCGGCCCGTCACCGTGGGGGACGCGGTCGCCGTGCTGGACACCGAGGAGGGCCAGGCGCTGCGCCGGGTCGTCGGCCGTGAGCTGACGGACCTGGCCGAGCCGCAGGACGTCGCGGGGCTCGACGTGACCGCCGTCGCCGTGGGGACCGGCGGGTCCATCGTGGTGCGGGACGGTTCCGTACGGCTGGTCCGGCTCGGCGAGGAGGGCCGGTCCGAGCTGCTCGCCGGGCCCGAGCTGGTCCCGCCGTCGGTCGACCGCTTCGGGACGGTCTGGACGGCTGTGGGCGGCGACCTGCGGGTCGCCCTGCCCACCGGTGGCGTGGTGCCGGTCGAGGCCGAGTGGTTGGCCGACCTGTCGGTGCGTTCTCTGCGCGTGGCACCCGAGGGCGCCCGCATCGCCCTCGTCACCGACGGGCCCGACGGGCCCGAGGTCTGGGTCGCGGCGATCGAGCGCGACGCCGAGGACGTCCCCACCGGGTTGTCGGCACCCGTGCGCGTCGGCGGGCCGGTGGCCTCCGCCGAGGCTGTCGACTGGTCGGAGGAGTCCACCCTCCAGCTGCTGGCACGGGACCCGGACGGCACGCGGGGACTGTTCGCCGCGGGCGTCGGCGGTCTCGCCGGGTCGAACGACGGGCTGACGCGCCCGTTGGCGACGACGGCCGTGCCCACGGCGCTCGCGGCCGGCGTCGGGGCGAGCCCGACGCTCGCGCTGGACGCCGACGGGACGCTGTTCGTGCGGCAGAGCGCGGCCCTCTGGCCCGTGGTCTCCGAGGACGTCGTGGCGGTCGCCTACCCGGGATGACCGGGCCGGAAGCCGTCCACGGTCGCCCGCCGTCCACCGTCCGGTGCCAGAGCCGCCCGGTGCGGCGCGGTGCCGCGCACCCTGGCGTCATGCTCACCCGACTGGCTCGCCTCGTGGTCCCCGTGTCGTGCCCGGGCTGCGGGTCCTACGACGTGCGGTGCTGCTCCTCGTGCGCGGCGGCCGTCGTGGGCATGCCGCTGCGCCGTGTCGAGGACGGCGCCCCACGCCTCGACCGCATGGACGGCGTCCCGCCACTGCCGGTCTGGGCCGTGTGCGACTACGCGGGTCCGGTGCGTGACGTTGTCGTCGCCTGGAAGGACCGGGAGCGCGCCGACCTCGACGCTCTGCTCGCCCCGGCGCTGCACGACGCCGCGGCAGAGTTGGCACCGCTCGTGCGGTCCGCCGTCGGCGACGCGGGCGTGCTGGTCGTCCCGGCGCCGTCGGCACCGGGGGCGCGGCTGCGCCGGGGCCGGGAGCCGGTCGGCGTGCTGGCCGGCGCGGTCGCGGCCGGGCTGCGCACCGGCGGGGTGGGCGCCGCCGTCGTACCGGGGCTGCGACGCCGTCGTTCGACGCGCGACCAGGTCGGCCTGGGGGCGCGCGCCCGCGGACGCAACCTCGACGCCTCGGTCGCCGCGCGCCGACGCACCGAGGGATCGCTCTGCGTCCTGGTCGACGACGTCCTGACCACCGGGGCCACCCTCGCAGCCTCCGAGCGGGCGCTGACCTCGGTCGGCGCCGTCGTCCTGGCCGGTCTCGTGCTGGCCGCGACACCACCGCCGGGGGCTGTCACCGAATCTCCCCACGACGCGACGTCGCCAGAGGTTCACCCCGTCGACGCGTTGGGATAACCTGGGAACCCGACGGCGAGCGGACCGCGAGAGCGGAGCGATCGCCGCATCCCACGAGCGGGCCGGGCAGGTGATCCGGCGACCGGGAGGTGGTGCCAGGACCGGCACCCACCGCGGTGCCCAGAAGCACACGAGGGCCGCCCGAAGGATGCAGCAGGAGCGGCCCACGACGAAGTGGAGCAACACGATGGAGATCGCCGTCGTCGGCAGGCACACGGACGTCACGGACCGGTTCCGTGACCACGTGGAGGACAAGCTCGCCAAGGTCACGCAGCTCGCGCCGAACGCGCGCCGCGTGGACGTGGAGGTCACGCACGAGAAGAACCCACGACTCGCCGACCAGAGCGAGCGGGTGGAGCTGACCGTGCGGGACAAGGGGCCCGTGATTCGGGCGGAGGCGGCCGCGGACGACCGCTTCGCCGCTCTCGACCTCGCGATCGACAAGCTCAGCGAGCGGCTCCGCCGCTCCCGTGACCGGCGCAAGGACCACCGTCGCCGCGGACCGGGCGTCTCGCCGCCGGTGGACGTGCGCCCCTACGACGAGGTCCTGGCCGCGCAGCCCGAGCCGCGCACCGAGCCGGCCCCGCTCTCCACGCCGGGGGACTCCGTCGAGTACCAGCTCGGCGACTCGCCCGTGGTGATCCGACAGAAGCTCCACCGCGGTGAACCGATGACCGCCGACGAGGCCGTCGAGCACATGGAGCTCGTCGGTCACGACTTCTTCCTGTTCATCGACAAGGAGTCGGCCCGCCCGGCCGCCGTGTACCGACGCCGCGGCTGGACGTACGGCGTCATCGAGCTCGACGCGACGTGCAGCGGGGCGGCGCCGGTGTCCTCGCTGACGTGATGACGTGAACCCGGCTCCGTGTCGGTGTCGGGGTGCAGGATGCCGGCATGGAGTCGATGTCGATCACCGAGGCCCGTCGGGTCGCGCTGCGGGCGCAAGGTCTGGACCGCGGACGACCCGACGGGCCGGTCACGATGCGGCGTCTCACCGGCGTCGTGGACCGGCTGAACCTGCTGCAGATCGACTCGGTCAACGTGCTGGCGCGCGCCCACCTGGTCCCGGTGTTCTCCCGGCTGGGTCCGTACGACACGGGGCTGCTGGAGCGGGCCGCCGGGCGAGCGCCGCGCCGCCTGGTCGAGACGTGGGCGCACGTCGCCTCCTACGTCCCCACCTCGACGTACCCGTTGCTCGAGTGGCGTCGGCGGGCGTACGAGCGGGAGGCGTGGGGGGCCATCTCCGCCGTGCCGCAGGCCCACGCGCACGAGCTCGACCTGGTGCGTTCGCTCGTCAGCGAGCTCGGCCCCGTCACCGCGAGCCGGATCCACGACGAGCTCGAGAAGGCCGGCCGGACGGCCCCGCGCTCCCGGCTCGAGTGGGGTTGGAACTGGACGACGGCGAAGCGCTGTCTCGAGTACCTGTTCTTCACCGGCGAGGTCATGTCGGCCCGGCGCAACGGTGCGTTCGAGCGCTGCTACGACCTGTCCGAGCGGGTGCTGCCCCCGGCCCTGCGTCACGCACCTGAGGTCTCCGACGACGACGCGGTGCGTCGGTTGCTCGAGCTGGGCGCCCGTGCGCACGGCGTCGGCACCGCCCGGTGCTTCCGTGACTACTTCAGGCTGCGTGGCCCCCGCGCGCAGCGAGCGCTCGAGGACCTGGTCGACGCCGGTGTCCTCGTCCCCGTGGCCGTCGACGGCTGGGCGGAAACCACCTACCGGCACCGGGACGCCGTGGTGCCACGACGTGCCGCGGGGGCTGCGCTGCTCAGCCCGTTCGACCCGCTCGTGTGGGAGCGCCGTCGGCTCGAGGCGCTCTTCGACGTGTTCTACCGCATCGAGATCTACGTCCCCGCGCCGCAGCGCCGGCTCGGCTATTACGTCCTGCCGTTCCTCCAGGGCGAGCAGATCACCGCGATGGTCGACCTCAAGGCCGATCGGTCCGCCGGCGTCCTGCGGGTGGTCGCCGCGCACAGGACGCCGCACGGCGACGGCTCGACGCCGGCCGCGCTGGCGGCCGAGCTCCGGCTCCTGGCCACCTGGCTCGGACTGCCCGAGGTGGCCGTGGCACCCGCCGGCGACCTCGCCGCCGGGCTCACCGCGGAGCTGAGCGACGTCCGCGCGTCGTCGGCGTCGTCGCCGCCCGCGGCGCACGGGCAACCGGCGGCCGAGGCCTAGATTTTCGTCGGCCGCGAACCTGGCCCCACGCCTCGGCCCGGGGGAATAGGATGGCATGCGGTGCGACCGGGACGACGGCGCCGTCGTCCGGCCCGGTTGCCGCCACCGAACGGGCTCGGGAGGCTTCCCGGGCACCACCGACACGGGAGAACTGCGTGCCTGCGATCCTCGAGAAGATCCTCCGCCTGGGCGAGGGCCGGATCCTCAAGAAGCTGACCGGACTCGCCGAGCAGGTGAACCGGCTCGAGCCGAGCTTCACCGAGCTCAGCGACACCGAGCTGCAGGAGGAGACGGCGCGGTTCAAGGAACGGCTCGAGCACGGCACGACGCTCGACGACCTGCTTCCCGAGGCGTTCGCCACGGTCCGCGAGGCGTCTCGGCGGACGCTCGGCCAGCGACACTTCGACGTGCAGCTCATGGGCGGCGCCGCCCTGCACCTCGGCAACATCGCCGAGATGAAGACCGGTGAGGGCAAGACGCTGGTCGCCACGACGGCGGCCTACCTCAACGCGCTGACCGGCAAGGGCGTGCACGTCGTCACGACGAACGACTTCCTCGCGCGGTACCAGGGCGAGCTGATGGGCCGCGTCTTCCGGTTCCTCGGGATGACGACGGGCGTGATCGTCTCGGGTCAGAACCCGACCGAGCGCCGCGAGCAGTACGCGGCGGACATCACCTACGGCACGAACAACGAGTTCGGCTTCGACTACCTGCGCGACAACATGGCCTGGTCGCCGGACGACCTGGTCCAGCGCGGTCACCACTTCGCGATCGTCGACGAGGTCGACTCGATCCTCATCGACGAGGCGCGGACGCCGCTCATCATCTCGGGGCCGTCCGCCGGCGACGCCAACCGCTGGTACGTCGAGTTCGCCAAGGTCGTCAAGCGGTTGCAGGTCGAGAAGGACTACGAGGTCGACGAGAAGAAGCGCACCGTCGGGGTCCTCGAGCCGGGCATCGAGAAGATCGAGGACTACCTCGGCATCGACAACCTCTACGAGTCGCTCAACACCCCGCTCATCGGGTTCCTGAACAACGCCATCAAGGCCAAGGAGCTGTTCAAGCGGGACAAGGACTACGTCGTGCTGAACGGCGAGGTCATGATCGTCGACGAGCACACCGGCCGCATCCTTGCGGGGCGTCGCTACAACGAGGGCATGCACCAGGCCATCGAGGCCAAGGAGGGCGTGCAGATCAAGGCGGAGAACCAGACTCTCGCCACGATCACCCTGCAGAACTACTTCCGCCGGTACGGCAAGATCGCCGGCATGACCGGTACGGCCGAGACCGAGGCTGCCGAGTTCCAGGGCACCTACGAGCTCGGCGTCGTCCCGATCCCGACGAACAAGCCGATGATCCGCATGGACCAGCCCGACCTCGTGTACAAGAACGAGGAGGGCAAGTTCAACGCGGTGGTGGCCGACATCGTCGAGCGGCACGCCAAGGGCCAGCCGGTCCTCGTGGGCACCACCAGCGTCGAGAAGTCCGAGCTGCTGTCGAAGCTCCTGAAGAAGGCCGGCGTCCCGCACGACGTCCTCAACGCCAAGGAGCACGAGCGCGAGGCCTCGATCGTCGCGCAGGCGGGCCGCAAGGGCGCCGTCACGGTCGCGACCAACATGGCCGGCCGTGGCACTGACATCATGCTCGGCGGCAACGCCGAGTTCACCGCGGTCGCCGAGATGGCGGCGCGCGGCTTCGACTCCACCGAGGACCCGGAGGCGTACGAGGCGGCCTGGCCCGAGGTCCTGGCCAAGGCGACCGAGTCGGTCGCGACCGAGCACGAGGAGGTCGTCGAGCTCGGCGGGCTCTACGTGCTGGGCACCGAGCGGCACGAGTCGCGGCGCATCGACAACCAGCTGCGTGGTCGTTCCGGCCGTCAGGGAGACCCGGGGGAGTCGCGCTTCTACCTGTCGATGCAGGACGACCTGATGCGCCTGTTCAACTCAGGGCTCGCGGAGTCGATGATGGGCCGGGCCGGCTTCCCGGACGACATGCCGCTCGAGTCGAAGATGGTCACCCGCGGCATCCAGAGCGCGCAGTCGCAGGTCGAGTCCCGCAACTTCGAGATCCGCAAGAACGTCCTGAAGTACGACGACGTGCTGTCTCGCCAGCGCACCGTCATCTACGACGAGCGCCACCGGGTCCTCGAGGGCGAGGACCTGCACGAGCAGGTGCAGCACTTCGTCTCGGACGTCGTCACGGCGTACGTGGACGGCGCCGCCGACGACGGCAACGCCGAGGGCTGGGACCTCGACGGTCTCTGGACCGCTCTGCGCTCCGTCTTCCCGGTCTCGATCACGGTGGACGACGTCGTGGCCGAGGCAGGGGGCCGCGACCGCCTGACGCGGGAGATGCTCCTCGAGGAGCTGCTCTCCGACGCGCGGGTGGCCTACGCGGCCCGCGAGGAGTCGCTGGGTTCCCCGGCCATGCGGCAGCTCGAGCGTCGCGTCGTGCTGTCGGTCCTCGACCGCAAGTGGCGTGAGCACCTCTACGAGATGGACTACCTCAAGGAGGGCATCGGTCTGCGCGCCATGGCCCAGCGCGATCCTCTCATCGAGTACCAGCGTGAGGGCTACCAGCTGTTCCAGGCCATGACCGAGGCGATCAAGGAGGAGTCGGTCGGCTACCTCTTCAACCTCGACGTCGAGGTGAAGCAGGCCGGTGACGAGTCGGCGGACTCGGGCGACGAGCCGACGATCTCCGTCAGCGCCGCCGCGGCGACGGCGGGCACGCCCGCCGCGCAGGCGATCGGTGCCGGCGGAGCGACCGTCGTCGGGGCCGACGCCGCCGAGGAGTCCTCGGACGACGAGCCCGAGTCGGCGGGACTTCCCGCGGCGTTCGGCGGCGCGGAGGAGCCGGTCCTGGTCGCGAAGGGTCTGGACGCCCCGAAGCCGCCGCAGAACCTGCAGTACTCCGCTCCGGGCGAGGACGGGTCGGCCACCACCGGCGGGGACTCGCGCGCGGCGCGGCGTGCTCTGCACGGCGAGGCGTCGTCCGCCAGCGCCGACGGTCGGACGTTCCCCGGCACCCCGCGCAACGCGCAGTGCCCCTGCGGGTCGGGCAAGAAGTACAAGATGTGCCACGGCGTCAACGAGTGACCCGCCCGGTGGCGTAGCGGTCTCGGGCGAGCTTCTCAGCCGAGCTCGAGGACCGCGACGCGCCACACGCCGCGCCGTGCCTCGAGCCGGACGGCGGCCGCCCGGACGCGACCGTCGTCCTCCAGGACGACGGTCGCCTCGGCGGTGCTGTCGCCGAGGCGGACCGTGCGGATCCGTCGGACCGACACGGGGACCGCCGTGTGCGGCCCGCGGCGCCGTGCCTGGACGAGCCGTGCACGGTGGACCAGCTGGTCCAGCACCTGCGGGGTCACCCAGCGCGCGATGTGGGCCGCGGGACGCTCGCCCCGCAGGACCTCGACCGCGGCGCGCACGACCGACCCGCACATCGCTGTCGGGTCCGGCAGCCGCGACGGCGCGGCCGGTGCGGAGGGCAGGGGACGACCGGGCACCGGCACGGGATCGGACGGGACGGCGCCGACACGCAGGCGCCGCGGGGACTCCGGGCGGCGGGACGCGCTCGGGGGAGCCGCCGGACGACGACCCCGTGGCGGGCTCGCGACGCGCAGCCGGCGGGAGGCGGCCGTCGGGTCGGGGTTCTCTGAGGTGGTCGTGGTCATGGGGCACTCCGTGTCGGGTAGGGCCGGGCAGGTCGACGTCGGTGGGCGGTCCGTCAGGGCGCGCGGAGCACCTGACCAGGGAGGATGACGTCGGGGTCGTCCCCGATCACGTCGCGGTTGGTCTGGTGCCACGAGGTGACGGCTCGCAGGACGTCGCCGGGGGAGGCGTCGTCCGGGAGCTCGCGGCCGGCGATGTCCCACAGCGTGTCGCCGCGCTTCACGACCACCTCGTCCGCGCCGTCGTCCTGGTGCGACGTGCGCTGGGCGCTGGTGACGGTGGGCGAGACGTCATCGGTGGTCTGGGCCGGCTCAGCGGGCTGCGCCGGTTGGTCCGGCTGTACCGGTTGGTCCGGCTGCGAGGGCTCCGCCGACTCCGCAGGTCCAGCAGGCTCGGCGGGTTCGGCGTCGGGTTCGGGATCGGCGGTCCGGGGAGGTGCGGGCAGCGTCTCGTCGGCCGCCCCGGTCGTGTTCCCGGTCGTCTCCCAGCCGAGCTGCAGCACGACGGCCGGCGTGGTCTCGGGCACGGGCGGCTCGTCGGCGAGCGCGGCGCTGGGCGCGAGCGCGAGACCCGCACCCACCCCTGCCCCGACGGCTCCCCGGGCGAGGCGGCGGACGATCGCCGGCGCCCACCGGCCCACGATCGTCTCGGTGGTGCGGTCGGAGCGACCCCGCCGGACGGCGGCGACCCCCGCGAGCGCGGCGAGGACGCTCAGGAGCATCCATGCGGCGCCGGCGGTCCCGCCGGTCAGGACCAGCAGCTCGACCCACGTCTCGACGCGCGCGGAGCGCACGGCGTCGGCGTCGGTCGGCACGACTGCGCGGAGCCGCAGGGCCAGCAGGAGCAGGGCACCCACGGACGCGACGAGCACGGCGAGGAGCCCCGCCATGCTGCGTGCCGGCCGTGGCGTCGTCGTCGCACGTCCCATCTGCGACCTCCATCGGGTCTTCGTTGATGCGTTTTGGTATCAGTTGATGATGTCTGATGGTGGATATTGAAGCGTAGTGTGGCTCTCCTGTCCAGGGCACGGCATCCTGGGCCGCGGCCCGACCCGGGCCGGGAACCGGAAGGAGACGCGGGTGACGCCGTCGGACACCTCGCGCTGGACACTGCTCTTCGCAGACCTGGAGGCGCAGCTCGCGGCCGAGGAGGCCGCCGAGCGAGAGGGAGCCGTCGCCGAGCTGACGCGCGCGGAGCAGGCGTCCGTGCCGCTCGTCGACCGGCTGCGCGCGGCCCGGGGCAGGCCGCTGCGCCTCGACCTGCGCGACGGCGAGTCGCTCGAGGGGCGGCTCGAGCGGGTCGCGGAAGAGTGGGTCCAGATCGACGCGCGGTCCCCGCGCGGCGGTCGGTGGCAGCACGTCGTGCCGTTGTCCGCGGTCGTGGGCATCGCGGGCCTGGGGCGTCACGCGGCGCCGTCGGCCGCTCGCACGGACCGGCTGGGCCTGGGCACGGCGCTGCGCGGGCTGCAACGAGACCGTGCGCGCGTGCAGGTCCGCACGACGGCGCACGTCGTGCTCGGCAGGATCGCGCGCGTGGGCGCCGATCACCTCGACGTCGAGGAGCTCGACTCGGCGCGTCCCGCCGTGCGCGTCGTGCCGTTCGCCGCGCTGGTCCGGGTCAGCGAGACCTGAACGGTCCCGGGCGACCGGTCAGAGGTCGCCCGCGTCGATGCGCTGTCGGGTGCGGTCGTACTGCTGCGCGATGTACTCCTCGAGCTTCGCGGTCTCGACCCGCCAGACCTTCTTGGGGCCCACCTGGATGGCGGGCAGCTCGCCGCTGCGGACGAGCGAGTAAGCCTGGGCGGCGGAGATGCTGAGCGTCTCCTGCACCTCGGCGAGGGAGAGGAAGCGGCTGGCCATGGCTCGATCCTCCCACAGGGGTCGTTGTTCGTGCCGGTTGTCCACAGGTGATGCGAGATGCTGTCGCGACGGCGTCTCGTCCCGGATGATGGATCGCGCCACCGGCACCCGTCGGGGATCGCTAGCGTGCGAACCGCCCGACGGACAGACCGCCCGTACCGGACGCAGAGGCGCTTCCGGCCGACTCCGAAGGACCACCGTGAGCAACGAAGCAAACCCCGCCCCGGCCGCACCACGCCTGCGCCGGCCGACGTGGCGGGACCCCCGGCTCGTGATCGGGGTCGTCCTGGTGGCGGTCGCGGTCGCGCTGGGTTCGTGGGTCGTCTCGAACGCCGACCGCACCGCACCGGTCTACGCCGCCGCCGGCACGTTGACGCCCGGTGAGCCCGTCGACGAGTCGCAGCTGCGCGTGGTCGACGTCAACCTCGGGGCCGAGGCGGACCGGTACCTGCGAGCCGACGCCGCCGTACCGGAGGGCCAGGTGGCCCTGCGCGTCGTCTCCGAGGGCGAGCTGGTCGCCGCCACCGCCGTGGGTGACGCCGCCACCGTCACCGTGCGATCCGTCGCGGTGCCGGTCGGTGCCGGGCTCTCCGAGCGCATCCACGAGGGCGCCGTCGTCGACCTCTGGTTCGTCCCGGCGGCACAGCAGGGCGCCGACGGCGACGCGGGGGAACCGGAGCCGATCGTGACCGGCGTCGTCGTCGAGCAGGTCGACGCCTCCGAGGGTGGGCTGGTCGTGAGCGACCACGGCACGCTGCACGTCCTGGTGGGCGCCGACGACCTTCCCGCGGTGCTGTCGGCGCTCAGCGCCGAGGGATCGGTGACCGTCGTGCCGGTGGCGGGCGCGTGATGCCCGCCGAGGTCATGGTCCTGTGCGCGGTGAGCGGGCCGTACGAGACCGACGTGGTGCTCGCGCTCGGTGCCCCCGGCGCGGGGACGAGCGTCACGCGGCGCTGCGGGGACCTCGCCGAGCTGCTCGCGGCGGCCGCCGCCGGCGCCGGGACGGTGGCCGTCGTCTCGGCCGACCTCCCGGGCCTCGACCGGGAGGCCGTCGGCCGGCTGCACGGCACGGGGACCCGCGTCGTCGCGATCGCCGACGACGGACCGGCGGAGCGCCTCCAGGCGCTCGGGTTCGAAGCGGTGCTCGATGGTGCCGCCGACCCACGGCTCCTCGACGCGGTCCGTGACACCGCCCGGGTCGACGACCCCCTGGCCACCCACGAGATGGACCTCTCGGCGCTGTCCGGACGCACGCCGGGCGCGCCGGAGCGCCCTGGGGCCGTCGTCGCCGTCTGGGGACCCGTGGGAGCGCCGGGGCGCACGACGACGGCGGTCGAGCTCGCCGCCGAGCTGGCCGGTCTCGGTGGGCACCGCGCCGGGCGTCGCCGACGGCGTCAGGAAGCAGCGCGCCCGCCCGAGGAGTCCGCGCTCCTCGTCGATGCGGACACCTACGGTTCGTGCATCGCCTCCCGGCTCGGTCTGCTCGACGACGCACCCGGGCTCGCGGCGGTCGCTCGGGCGGCGGGTCACGGCACCCTCGACGTCCCCACGCTGGCACGCCACGCGCCGGTCGTGGAGGGCCGGCTCCGCGTGCTGACCGGCATCACCCGCGCGGCCCGGTGGCCCGAGCTGCCCGCCAGCGCGCTCGAGGTGGTGCTCGAGCGCGCACGGTCGCTGGCTGACTGGACGGTGGTGGACTGCGGACCGCTGGTCGAGGCCGACGAGCTGCTCATGTACGACACGCACGCCCCGCAGCGCAACGGTGCGACGCTCGCCGCGCTCCAGGCCGCAGACGTCGTGGTGGCGGTCGGGGCGGCGGACCCGGTGGGGATCCAGCGCCTGGTGCGAGGGCTCGAGGAGCTCGCCGAGGCCCCCGTGCCGGTCTCCGCCACGCGCGTCGTGGTGGCGAACCGTCTGCGGTCCTCCGCCGTCGGGCCGGACCCGGAGCGAGCGGTCGGCGACGCGCTCGTGCGGTACGCCGGGGTCGCCGAGGCGCACCTGGTGCCGGACGACGGCGCCGCTCTCGACGCGGCGCTGCTCGCTGGGCGGACGCTCGCCGAGCATGCTCCGTCGTCGTCCGCCCGGCAGGCCTTCGCCGGGCTCGCGGCGCTGGTGCGCGAGCGGGTCGGCGCGCCCGCCGCGGCCTGACGCCGGGCTCCGGGCACACTGGGGGCATGCGCCTCTACGTGCCCGCGACCCTCGCCGATCTCGACGCCGTCACGGTGACGACGCGCGTCGGGTGGTGGGACGTGCCGCCCCGGGGCGCGCACGCCGTCACCGCCGCCCTGGTGTCCGCGCTGCCCGACGAGGACGACGAGGCCCGGGAGTACGCCGCGTTCCTCGCGGCGGCGGACGCCTCGCTCATGCTCGTCGCCGGGAGCGCCGACGCCGTGCCGCTGCGTGTGATCGTCACCGTGGAGGTCCCGGAGCACGCGGTCTCCGACTCGGCGGGCGACGTGCCGCCGTCCGGTGTCGACGTGGGAGAGGTGCCCGGCACGAAGGTCGAGGCGATCCACGTCGACGAACCGGAGGCCGCTGCCGACGTGCGAGCGGTGCTGGCCGCGGTCGACGCGGACGACGACGCGGCGCTGGAGTCGGCGACCGAGCGCGTCGACCAGCGGGACCTGCTCTGGTACCACCCGACCGAGGCGCACCAGGTGCCGCGTCCGTAGGCCCGCCCCCCTCACCCGCCTCGGTCCGGGGTTGTGGGCGTCGGGGGTCTCGCGTCAGCCGAGGTAGACGAGGGCCTTGTCGTGCAGGTGGCCGTTGGTCGCCAGCGCGTTGCCGCCCCAGGGGCCGTCGGTGCCGTCCAGCGAGGTGAACCGCCCGCCGGCCTCGGTGACGATCGGCACCAGCGCGGCCATGTCGTACAGCTCGAGCTCGGGCTCGGCCGCGACGTCGGCGGCGCCCTCGGCCACCAGCATGTACGACCAGAAGTCGCCGAAGCCCCGCGTCCGCCAGCACTCGCGGGTCAGGTCGAGGAACCCGTTGAGCTTGTCCCGCTCCTCCCAGCCTGCCAGCGAGGAGTACGCGAAGGAGGCGTCGGACAACGACTGCACGCCGGACACGTGCATACGGCTCGCGGCCGCGATGGACTTGCCGGTCCAGGCGCCCGAACCCTTGGCCGCCCACCAGCGCCGGCCCAGCGCCGGGGCCGAGACGAGCCCCATGACGACCTCGTCGCCGTCGGCCAGCGCGATGAGCGTGGCCCACACGGGCACGCCGCGCACGAAGTTCTTGGTCCCGTCGATCGGGTCGATGATCCAGCGCCGCGCCCCGCTGCCCGCCTCACCGAACTCCTCGCCCACGATCGCGTCCCGTGTGCGGGCCCGGGCGAGCTGGGCGCGGATGAACTCCTCGGCGCCTCGGTCGGCGTCCGAGACGGGGGAGTCGTCCGGCTTGGTCTCCACGTGCAGGTCCACCGCCTTGAACCGCGACATCGTCATCGAGTCGACCTGGTCGGCGATCACGTGGGCCAGGCGCAGGTCGTCCTCGTACGTGCGTCCGTGCCCGTGCTGGCTGGAGGTCTGCTGGAAGGTGGCCACGAGTCACACGGTAGCGGTCCGCGAGGCCAGGAGGCGCCGGAACGACGTCAGGCGTGCCGTGCGTGTCGCGCGGGTCGCCTCGTCCGGGGCGTCGGCGGCCCACTCGTCGAGCGCGCAGTCGGGAGCGTCCGCCAGGTGGGTGCAGCCTCGGGGGCACCGGGCCGCGACCTCGTCGAGGTCCTCGAAGGCGGCCAGCAGGTGCCCGGCCTCGACGTGTGCCAGGCCGAAGGAGCGCACGCCCGGGGTGTCGATGACCCAGCCGTCGTGGACGCGCCCGGTGGTCCCGTCGGCCACGGGCAGCCGGAGCGCGACGGCGGAGGTGGAGGTGTGGCGCCCGCGCCCGGTCACGTCGTTGACCACGCCGGTCGCCCGGTGGGCGTCCGGGACCAGGGCGTTGATGAGGGTCGACTTCCCGACGCCGGAGTGCCCGACCAGCACGGACGTGCGGCCGAGCAGGCGCTCGCGGACGGACTCGACCGCGTCGGGCGCGTCACGCCGGGTCACGACCACCTCGACGCCCAGCGGGGTGTAGAGGTCGCGCAGCTCGTCGGGGGAGGCGAGGTCCGCCTTCGTCAGGCACAGCAGGACGTCCATGCCGGCGTCGTACGCCGCGACGACGCAGCGGTCGATCATGCCGGTGCGCGGCTCCGGCTGGGCGAGCGCGGTGACGACGACGAGCTGGTCGGCGTTGGCGACCACGATCCGCTCGTAGGGGTCGGTGTCGTCCGCGGTCCGGCGCAGCACCGAGGTGCGCTCGGTGATGCGGACGATCCGGGCGAGGGTCCCCTCGTCCCCGGAGGTGTCGCCGACGACGTCGACCCGGTCGCCGACGACGGCGCGGGTACGGCTGAGCTCGCGCGCCTTCATGGCGAGGATCTCGCGCTCGTCGGGACCGCCGTCGTCGAGCACGAGGGTGTACCGACCCCGGTCGACGCCGACGACCAGGCCGGTCATGGCGTCGGCGTGCTCGGGTCGCTGCTTGGTGCGTGGCCGAGACCCGTGCTTGGAGGGGCGCGCGTACCGCGCGTGCTCGTCGCGGACCCGGCGGGCCATCAGCCCTGGTCCTCCGCCGGGCGGCCGAGCATGCGCAGCCACATCGCGTCGAAGCCGGGCAGCGTCTTGGCGGTGGTGGCGACGTCCTGGACCTGCAGCCCTGGCACGCGCAGGCCGAGCAGCGCGGCCGACGTCGCCATGCGGTGGTCGGCGTAGGTCCGGAACACGTCGCCGTGCAGGGGGCGCGGAGTGATGACGAGCCCGTCGCGGGTCTCCTCGCAGCGACCGCCGAGGCGCGTGATCTCGGTGGCGAGCGCGGCCAGGCGGTCCGTCTCGTGCCCGCGCAGGTGCGCGATGCCGCGCAGCCGGCTGGGGGAGTCGGCGAGGGCGGCCAGGACGGCGAAGGTCGGGGCGAGCTCGCCACCCGCGTGCAGGTCGACGTCGACGCCGTGGATCTCCCCGGTGCCGGTGACCGTCAGGACGTCGCCGTCCACGGTGGCGGTGCCACCCATCTGCTCCAGCAGGCCGGGGACCATCGCGCCGGGCTGGGTGGTCTGCTCCGGCCATCCCGGCACGCGCACGGTGCCGCCCGCGACGAGGGCGGCGGCGAGGAAGGGGGCGGCGTTGGACAGGTCGGGCTCGACGCGGACGTCGCGCGCGGCGATCGGCCCGGGGGTCACCTGCCAGATGCCGTCGCGGGAGTCGTCCACCTCCACGCCCACGTCGCGCAGGGTCGCGACCGTCATGGCGATGTGCGGCAGGCTCGGCAGGGTGGCGCCGATGTGGCGCAGCACCAGGGGCCGCTCGAACCGCGGCGCGGCGAGCAGCAGCGCGGAGACGAACTGCGAGGAGCCGGAGGCGTCGACGTCGACGGCCCCGCCGGCGACCCGGCCCCGCCCGCGCACGGTGAACGGCAGGTGCGTGGGGAAGTCCGGCCCGGCGCCGGTCACCTGGACGCCGAGGCTGCGCAGCCCCGCGAGCACCGGCAGCATGGGGCGCACCCGCGCCTCGGGGTCGCCGTCGAACCGGACGTCGCCGTCGGCCAGCGCGGCCACGGGCGGCAGGAACCGCATGACGGTCCCGGCGAGGCCGCAGTCGACGTCGGCGTCGCCGGTCAGGGCGCCGGGCGCGACGTGCAGCGTGCTGGCGTGGTCGCCCTCGGTGATGGTGGCGCCCAGGGACCGCAGGGCCTCGATCATCAGGTCGGCGTCGCGCGAACGCAGGGCGCCGCGCAGCGTGCCCTCGCCGTCGGCCAGGGCGGCGAGGACGAGCAGGCGGTTCGTGAGCGACTTGCTGCCCGGCACCTCGACCGTCGCGTCCAGGGGGGCGTCCGCCACCGGGGTGTCCCAGAGCGATGTGGTCTTGTCGGGCGCTGTCGTCATGGGTTCGAGCCTAGTTGACCCGGCCCGGCGCAGGACTCCGCGTCCGGACGTCAGGACACCTTGGCCCGGGCCTTCGCCACGGACGCCTTGGCGTGCTGGGCGGCGGCCTTGGCGTCCTTGGTCGCGGACTCCACGGTGTGCTTCGCCGACCGGGAGGCCGTGGCGCGCGTCTGCCCGATCCGGTAGCCGACGCCCGGGCGGCCCTCGAGGTCGATCCCGGCGATGACCGCGGCGCCGACCGCGCCGAGGTTCCGCACGAACTTCGCCGTCTTCTCCTTGCGCAGCTCGCCCTTGGACGTGAAGGGCTCGTTGACGACGGCCAGGGGGGCGCTGAGCGCCGCCAGCGTGAGGGCGGCGGTCCGTGGCGCGCGGCCGACGGCGAGCAGCAGCCCGGCGGCCACGGTGACGGCCCCGTGGGCGCGCACCAGCAGCGACACCTGGGTGTCGTCGAGCCGGTCGACCCCGAGGGTCTGGGTCACGCGGTCGGCGCCCTCGCGCGCGGCCGGCGTGTGCTCGGCCGGGTGCAGCGCGGCAGAGAGCCCGTCGTACACGAACGGGGCGGCCAGCAGGGGGCGGGCGAGTCGTCGCAGCAGCATGGGTTCACTCTGGCAGAGGCCGCGGATGCATGCGCGGCGACGGTGGTGGCGTGTCGGGACCGCCGTCCGTTCAACCCGACGAGGGCTCGTCCCACCAGGCAGGGTGGGAGCGCGGGGGCTGTCGGGTCCCGAGGCCGTCGCGCCGGACGGTGCGGCCGAGCATGGCGACCCAGGTGGCGAGGAGGAGGGCGACGAGGAGGAGCAGCAGAAGGTTCATGGCAGTAAGTCTTCGCTCGTCTACTTCCAGCCACCAGTGGCAGACATGTCAATGAGCGTCGACTTCCAGCCAACCTCGTGGCAGCATGGCAGGCATGATCCACAAGGTCGCCGCCGTCGTGGTCCCCGGGGTCGCCCCGTTCGAGCTCGGCATCGCCTACGAGGTCTTCGGGATCGACCGGCGCTCCACGGGCGGGCCGACGTTCGACTTCACGCTCTGCACCCCGGAGCCCGGGATGATCCCGACCAAGGGCGGCTTCCCCGTCGGCGTCGAGGCCGGGCTGGACGCCACCGCCGACGCCGACGTCGTCGTCGTGGTCGCCTACGACGTCATCTCCGACGACGGCCGGATCGAGGTCCCACCCGCCTACCTCGAGGCCGTCCGCGACGCCCACGCCCGCGGCGCCTGGATCCTCTCGCTGTGCTCCGGCGCGTTCGTGCTCGCCGCGGCGGGGCTCCTCGACGGCCGTCGCTGCACCACCCACTGGATGTTCTCGGACCGGCTCGCCGCGGTCGCACCCCGGGCCGAGGTCGACCCGGACGTGCTCTACGTCGACGACGGCCGCGTCATCACCAGCGCCGGGACCGCCGCCGGCATCGACGCCGCGCTGCACCTCGTGCGCACCGAGCTGGGCGGGGAGGCGGCGCGGTCCGTCGCCCGCCGGATGGTCGTCCCGCCCCAGCGCGACGGCGGCCAGGCGCAGTACGTCGTCGACCCGCTGCCCTGCGAGGCCGACTCCCTCTCCGACCTGCTCGCCTGGATGCGCGAGAACCTGGCCGAACCGCACACCGTCGCCGCCCTGGCGCGCCGTGCCGTGCTCTCCGAGCGCACGTTCGCGCGGCGGTTCCGCGACGAGACCGGCACCACGCCCGGCGCCTGGCTCACGCGCCAGCGCGTCGCCCGCGCGCAAGAGCTCCTCGAGTCCACCGAGGCGTCGGTGGACGAGGTCGCCCGCCTCGTGGGCTTCGGCAGCGCCCCCGTCATGCGGCACCACTTCGCCCGTCGGCTGGGCACCAGCCCCGTCGCCTACCGGCGGCGCTTCGCGGCGGTCGCGTCGTGATCCGCGAGGCGCCGGGAATGGGACCGGACCTCGGGTCGTTGCACCCATCGTGGCCACGCTTGCACCAGAACGACCGGCCGCCGTCGCGCCGGCTGAACTAGGCTCGACGGTGATGACCGACGAGACCGAGCGCACAGCAGGTGCGCACCCGACCGCGGACGAGATCGGCGAGGACACCGAACGCGCCCCGGAGGAGACGACGGCGGACCGCGCCGCGCGCTTCGAGCGTGACGCGTTGCAGTACCTCGACCAGCTCTACTCGGCCGCCCTGCGCATGACGCGCAACCCTGCCGATGCCGAGGACCTCGTGCAGGAGACGTTCGCGAAGGCCTTCGCGGCGTTCCACCAGTACAAGCCCGGGACGAACCTCAAGGCCTGGCTGTACCGCATCCTCACGAACACCTTCATCAACAACTACCGCAAGAAGCAACGACAGCCCCAGCAGTCGCAGACGGAGGACATCGAGGACTGGCAGATCGCGCGAGCCGCGACGCACACCTCGCAGGGGCTGCGCTCGGCAGAGGTGGAGGCGCTCGACCGCCTCCCCGACTCCGACGTGAAGCGGGCGCTCGCCGAGCTGCCCGAGGACCGCCGCATGGTCGTGTACTACGCCGACGTCGAGGGCTTCCCGTACAAGGAGATCGCCGAGATCATGGGGACACCGATCGGGACGGTGATGTCCCGGCTGCACCGTGGACGACGCCAGCTGCGCGAGCTGCTCGCCGACTACGCCGCGGACCGGGGCCTGGCAGCAGCACGCGGAGGGAAGTCATGAACGCCGACATCACGCCGGTCCCGCACGAGCCCGCGGAGGGCGAGAGCGACTGTCAGCACATCCTCACGCACCTGTACGAGTACCTCGACTCCGAGATGACGCCGGACGACGAGCACCGCATGCGCGCCCACGTGGCGCACTGCTCGCCGTGCCTGGCCGAGCTCAGCCTCGAGGAGCTCGTCAAGAAGCTGGTCAAGCGGTCGTGCGCCGAGCGGGCCCCCGCGGAGCTGCGCGTGCGCATCCATGAGCAGATCACGGTCATGGCAGTGGCTGACTGACCCTGCCGCGTCCGGCGGACCGCCGGACGCGGCAGGGGACGACGAAGGGCCGGACCCCCGTGGGGTCCGGCCCTTCCGTTCGGCTCAGGCCCGGCGGCTCAGGCGTTGGGGCGCTTGCCGTGGTTGGCGGCCTTGCTCTTGCGGCCGCGCCGCTTGCTTCCGCGCTTGCTCATGGCTGTCTCCTCGGGAGAAGGTTGACGGGGGGTCGCTCCATGATCCCACACGGGCGGTCGCCATCGCGGCGCCCTGGCGGTCCGGCACCACGGAGGCACCATGAGCAACGAGTCCTGGGCGGTCGCCGCCCCGCAGACCCTCGACGTGGGCAGGGTCGTCGCGGCGTCCCTGCGGATGCAGGGCGGCCGGGTGGACGTCGTCGTGGACCCCGCCGCCGGACGGACCGTCCTGGAGATCGTCGAGGTCGGCAAGAAGCCCTTGCAGGTGGTGCGCGAGGGCGACCGGCTCCGGGTGGCCTACGAACGGTCGCGGGTCGAGGCGTTCGTCGCGCGGGTCAAGTCCCTGGGAGACTCCGAGCGCGCCGTCGTGCGGCTCGTCGTGCCGCCGGGCGTCAGCGTCGACGTCGGCACCGCGGAGGCCGACATCGACGTCCGCGGCACCACCGGGACCGTCGTCAAGTCCGTCACGGGCGCGATCCGGACCAGCGACACGAGCGGCTCGCTCTACCTCAGGTCCGTCTCCGGCGACGTCGCGGCATCGGCCCACGCCGGCGACGTCTCGGCGCAGGTCGTCTCCGGGGCGCTCGCGGTCGACGGCGCCCTGGGCCGGGTCTCGGCCAGCACCGTCTCCGGGGCGGTGGCGGTCACCGCGACCGGGACCGCGCCGATGGTGACGGCCAAGACCGTCTCGGGCGACGTGGCGCTGCGGCTCGACCCGGACGTCGAGGTCAGCCTCAAGGTACGTGGCGCGGCCGGGCAGGTGGTGCTCGACGGCGAGGTGCAGCCCTCGACGGCGCGGACCCTCGCCGTCGACCGCTCCGCGACGGGCGAGGGGAACGTCGCCTACCTGACGGCGAACGTCACCTCCGCGCGCGTCATCGTCTCGCGCGGCTGACGGTCACGAGCCGTCGGCGTCGTTCGGCAGTCCCAGCCAGGCGTGCCACCCCGTGTGCAGCACGAGCCACGCCATGAGCCCGTAGCCGGCCTGGCCGGGATAGGTCGCCCCCGTCGTCGCGAGATCGGCCAGCCACTGCTCGTGCTGGGCGAGCGGTGTGTACGTGTCCACGTAGGGCACGCGGCGCCGGTTCGCGACGTCCGCGAACGCCGCCGAGAGCTCGGCGATGCGGTCGCCGTCCTCGGGACGTCCGGGCGGGGGCCCGACGACGAACGTCGCCAGCCGGCGGTTGTCGGCCACGTCGAGGATGTTCGCCAGGTTCAGCCGCGACCGCGCCACGGAGAGGTCGGCGTCCAGGTCGTGCCGGCCCAGCGCGACCACGAGGCGGTTGTCGTGGGTCGACTCGGGGCCGAAGCGGGACTCCGTCTCGGACTCCCAGCGCGCGCCGAGGGCCGACGTCGTCTCCCCGGGCACGGCGAGGACGAACGACATCGCCGGCCGGTCGAACCTGGTCCGCGCGAGCACCCGGCCCGTCCAGCCCAGGGCACGGGCGTCCCCGACGCCCACGCCGAGCTCGTCGCCCACCACACAGATGCGCACCTCGCGCTCCGTCACGAACCTTCACCACCCTGCTGTTCCCGTTGGCGCCGCCATTGTTCCGTGCTCGGACGCGGCACCGCATGATCCCACGCCGTCCGGTAGCGCGTCCTGGCGGCCCGCTCGACCACCCGGGTCGCGCCCGCCAGGACGAGGGAGAGCCCTGCGTCCACGCTGATACCCCCCGGGCACCGCTCAGCGCAGCGTCGCACCCCAGCGCACGGTGTGCGAGTCGCCGGGGGCCAGGCGCACCAGCCGGTCACCGGTGTTGAAGGCGTCGGCGTAGCAGCTCATCGGCTCGGCGGCGAGGCCCAGCCGGCGGTGCCCGGCGATGTGGTCCGCGGAGCACACCTGCCAGCAGTCCATCGAGTCGTCCATCCAGACCGCGGGGGTCCGGCCGTCGGGGCAGCCGAGGAGGCACCACGAGAGGCCGTCGGCGTCGCGCGTCGCGCCGACCCAGGCGTCGTCGAGGTCCAGGCCCGCGAGGGAACGGGTCTCGCGCAGGTCGTGGTCCCCGGTGACGGGCTCGACGCCGGTGGGCAGCAGGCGCTCGTCGACCCGCACGTGCTCGGTGGCGTCCAGCCGGACGGTGCACATGTCGAGGTCGGCGCCGCCGGGGGACAGCCACGGGTGGAAGCCCACGCCGTAGGGCGCGGTGCCGCTGCCGACGTTGCGGGTCGTCACGCGCACCTCCAGGCCGTGCTCGGCGTCGAGGGAGTACCGGACCTGGCTCGTGAGCTGGAACGGCCAGCCCTTCTGGGCCGGCAGGGCGAGCTCGAGCGTCACCGAGTCCTCGGACACCTCGACGGGGGTCCAGCGGTACCAGCAGCCGAGCCCGTGCAGAGCCGTGCCACGGTCCGGCTCGCTCACCGCGAGCTGGTGGGTCGCGCCGTCGGCCTGGTAGCGGCCGTCCCGGAGGCGGTTGGGCCAGGGCAGCAGCACGGCGGCGTTGAAGACGGGCGCCGGTTCCGCCTCGTCGAACGGGACGAAGACGTCGCGCCCGCCCACCGTGTACTCCCGGACCATGGCGCCGACCTCGGTGATCGTGGCGGCGTGCGTCCCGGCGGTGAGGCGGTACTGGGTGCCCGACGGCGCCTCGGGCGCAGCGGGGTTCGAGGTCGTGTTCACGGTCACACCGTAGTCGCCGCGCCGATGGGCCCACGTCCGCGTACCGTGTGGTGGTCACTTCAGAGGGGAATTCACATGGATCAGCGGGTACTCGGCCGGACCGGACGGATGGTGTCGGTGGTCGGCCTGGGAACCTGGCAGCTCGGCGCGGACTGGGGCGAGGTCGGCGACGACGAGTCGCGGGCCGTGCTCGAGGCGTCGCTGGAGGCCGGGGTCAGCTTCTACGACACCGCCGACGTGTACGGCGACGGCCGGAGCGAACAGGCGCTGGGGCGGTTCCTCGCGGACCATCCTGGCGAGGGCATCACCGTGGCGACCAAGATGGGCCGTCGAGCGGACCAGGTGCCGGAGAACTACGTGCTGCCGAACTTTCGCGAGTGGACCGACCGGTCGCGGCGGAACCTGGGTGTCGACCGGCTGGACCTGGTGCAGCTGCACTGCCCGCCGACGGCCGTCTACTCCGACGACGAGGTGTACGACGCGCTCGACACCCTGGTCGAGGAGCAGGCGATCGCGGCCTACGGCGTCTCCGTGGAGACGGTCGACGAGGCGCTGACCGCCATCGCCCGTCCCGGCGTCGCGACCGTGCAGATCATCCTCAACGCGTTCCGGCACAAGCCGCTCGAGGACGTCCTGCCGGCGGCCTCCGAGGCGGGCGTCGGGATCATCGCCCGGGTGCCGCTCGCCTCCGGACTGCTCTCCGGGCGCTACACGAAGGACACGACGTTCGCGGAGAACGACCACCGCACGTTCAACCGGTCCGGCGAGGCCTTCGACGTCGGTGAGACGTTCTCCGGCGTGCCGTTCGAGGCGGGCGTCGAGGCGGCGCAGCGGTTCTCGGCCCTGGTCGCGTCGGCCCTGCAGCAGGACCTGACGCCCGCCCAGGCCGCGCTCGCGTGGGTGTGGCAGCGTGCGGGCGTCTCGACCGTGATCCCCGGGGCGCGCAACCCGGAGCAGGCACGCCTCAACGCGGCCGCGGGCGACGCCGACGTGCTGGGACCGCTCTTCGTCTCCGGCGTGCGGGAGCTCTACGACGAGCTGATCAGCGAGCACGTCCACGACCGGTGGTAGACCACCGTCGCTGACGACGAGAGGCCCCGGTCACGCGCTCGGCGTGACCGGGGCCTCTCGTCGTGCGGGCCTCAGCGGGTGAAGACCTCGTCGAGCAGCACCGTCTGCTCCTCCTTGTGGCGCTTGGCCGTGCCGGCGGCGGTGGAGGCGGACGCCGGGCGGGAGATCACGTCGACGCGCGGCATGTCCTCCGGGAGGGCCAGGTGGAGGTACCACCACGCGCCCTGGTTGCGGGGTTCGTCCTGGACCCACACGACCTCGGCGCCCGGGTACTTCGCGAGCTCGTCCCGCAGCTGCTCCTCCGGGAACGGGTAGAGCTGCTCGAGCCGGATGATGGCGGTCGCCTCGTCCCCCCGCCGCTCGCGCTCGGCGACGAGGTCGTAGTAGACGCGACCGGTGCAGAGCACCACGCGCTCGACGGCCGACGGCCGGATCGTGCCCGCGGCGACGGCCACGTCGCCCAGCACCGTCTCGAACGTGCCGGTGGTGAAGTCCTCGACGTCCGAGGCCGCGGCCTTCAGCCGCAGCAGCTGCTTCGGCGTCAGGACCACCAGCGGGCGGCGGGGCCGGTCGTAGGCCTGCTTGCGCAGCAGGTGGAAGTACGAGGCCGGCGTCGACGGCTGGGCGATCGTCATGTTGTTCTCCGCGGCGAGCTGCAGGAACCGCTCGATCCGCGCCGAGGAGTGGTCCGGGCCCTGCCCCTCGTAGCCGTGCGGCAGCAGCATGACGACCGACGAGTTCTGCGCCCACTTCTGCTCGGCGGACGAGATGAACTCGTCGATCACCGTCTGGGCACCGTTGACGAAGTCGCCGAACTGCGCCTCCCAGAGCACCAGGGCGTCAGGGCGCTCGACGGAGTAGCCGTACTCGAAGCCGAGCGCGGCGTACTCGCTGAGCGAGGAGTCGTAGACCCAGAACTTGGCCTGGTCGCCCGACAGGTACAGCAGCGGCGTCCACTCGGCCCCGGTGTTGCGGTCGTGCAGGACGGCGTGCCGCTGGACGAAGGTGCCACGGCGCGAGTCCTGCCCGGCCAGCCGGACCGGCGTGCCCTCGATGAGCAGCGAGCCGAAGGCGAGGAGCTCGCCGAAGCCCCAGTCGATGCCACCCTCCTTGGACATGAGCTGACGCTTCTCCAGCATCTTCGCCAGCTTGGGGTGGATGCTGAAGCCCTCGGGCGGCGAGACGTGGACGTCGCCCACGCGCTCCAGCACGGAGTGGGGGACCGACGTCTTCCAGCCGACCATCGTCCCGGCGTCCTCGCGCTGGGACTCCGGCCGCTCCAGACCGGCGACCTCCTCGGCACCGTCGGGCGCCGTGTACCCGCTGCCCTTGGTCTCGGTGAAGACCCGCTCGAGCTGCGCCTGGTAGTCCTTGAGCGCCTGCTCCGCCTCCTCGACCGTGATGTCACCGCGGGCCACGAGGTTCTTCGTGTAGAGCTTGCGGACCGACTGCTTCGCCTCGATGAGGTTGTACATCAGCGGCTGGGTCATCGACGGGTCGTCACCCTCGTTGTGCCCGCGGCGGCGGTAGCACACGAGGTCGATGATGACGTCGCGGTCGAACTGCTCGCGGTAGGCGAAGGCGAGCTCGGCCACGCGGACGCAGGCCTCCGGGTCGTCGCCGTTCACGTGCAGCACCGGGACCTGGTAGCCCTTGGCGACGTCCGTGGAGTAGGTCGTCGAGCGCGACGACGTCGGCCCGGTGGTGAACCCGACCTGGTTGTTGATGACCACGTGGATGGTGCCGCCGGTGCGGTAGCCGCGCAGCTGGGCGAGGTTCAGCACCTCCGGCACGACACCCTGGCCCGCGAACGCCGCGTCACCGTGCACCAGGATCGGGAGCACGGAGAAGCCGTCGCCACCGAGGTCGATGCGGTCCTGCTTGGCGCGCACGATGCCCTCGAGCACCGGGTCCACCGCCTCCAGGTGGGACGGGTTGGCCGCGAGGTAGACCTTGGTGGTGGCACCGGACTCCGCGGTGAACGTGCCCTCGGTGCCGAGGTGGTACTTGACGTCGCCGGAGCCCTGGACGGACTTCGGGTCGATCTGCCCCTCGAACTCCTTGAAGATCTGCCCGTAGCTCTTGCCGGCGATGTTCGCCAGGACGTTGAGGCGCCCGCGGTGGGCCATGCCGATGCCGACCTCGTCGAGGCCGTTCTCGGCCGACTTCGACAGGATCGCGTCGAGCAGCGGGATGACGGACTCGCCGCCCTCCAGCGAGAAGCGCTTCTGCCCGACGTACTTGGTCGCCAGGAACGTCTCGAACGCCTCGGCGGAGTTGAGCCGGCGCAGGATGCGCAGCTGGTCCTCGCGCGGCGTCCGTGCGTAGCCGTGCTCGAGGCGGTCCTGCAGCCACTTGCGCTGGGCAGGGTCGGCGATGTGCATGTACTCGATGCCGATCGAGCGGCAGTACGAGTCGCGCAGCAGCCCGAGGGTGTCGCGGAGCGTGGCCTTGGGCGTACCGCCGAACCCACCGGTGGGGAAGACCCGGTCGAGGTCCCACAGCGTCAGCCCGTGGTTCTGGATGTCCAGGTCGTGGTGCTTGCGCTGGCGGTAGGCGAGCGGGTCCGTGTCCGCCATGAGATGACCGCGCGAGCGGTAGGAGTGGATGAGCTCGGCGATCTTGGCCGGCTTCGCCGCCTCCACCTCGGCGTCGACGGTGTTGTCGCGCACCCAGCGCACGGGCTCGTACGGCACGCGCAGCGCGGCGAAGACGCGGTCGTAGAACCCGTCCAGGCCGAGCAGCTTGCCGCTGAGGATCTTGAGGAACTCGCCGGACTGCGCACCCTGGATGATGCGGTGGTCGTAGGTCGACGTGATCGTCATGACCTTCGACACCCCGAGCCGGGCGAGCCGTTCCTCGGAGGCGCCGGCGAACTCGGCGGGGTAGTCCATGGCCCCGACGCCGAGGATGGTTCCCTGGCCCTTCATGAGGCGGGGGACGGAGTGGACCGTGCCGATGCCGCCCGGGTTGGTCAGCGAGATGGTCGTGCCGGCGAAGTCGTCCATGCCGAGCTTGCCCCCGCGGGCCTTGCGCACGAGCTCCTCGTAGGCGGCCCAGAAGCCGGCGAAGTCCATCTCCTCCGCCTTCTTGATGCTGGGCACGAGGAGCTGGCGGGTGCCGTCGGGCTTGGCCAGGTCGATCGCCAGGCCGAAGCCGACGTGCGCCGGCTGCACGATGTGCGGCTTGCCGTCCGTCTCCTCGTAGTGGGCGTTCATGACTGGCATGTCGGCCAGCGCCTCGACCAGCGCGAAGCCGATGAGGTGGGTGAAGGAGATCTTGCCGCCGCGACCGCGCTTGAGGTGGTTGTTGATGACGATGCGGTTGTCGACCATCAGCTTGGCGGGCACCGCGCGCACCGACGTCGCCGTCGGGACCGCGATGGACGCCTCCATGTTGGTCACGACCCGGGCCGCCGGTCCGCGGAGCTTCTGGACGTCGTCCGTGGCCTCGCCGTCCTCGTCCTTGGGCGTGGACCGGGCGACCTCGGCGTACGGCGCGGTCGACGGCAGCGCCTCGGCGACCGGCGCGTCGGCGGCGGAGACCTCCGGGTCGGCCGGCACGGGGGCGGGCTCGGACGCCTGCGACGCCTCGGCGGCCGCGGTGCCCGAGGCGGGGGTCGACGCGGTGGCCTCGCCCTCGGCCGGCTGCTTCCGGGCCGGCTCCGAGGTGGTCTGCTCGGCCGGTGCGGCCTTCTTCTCGCCCGTGCTCGCGGCACCGTCGGACGAGTCGTCCGGCGTGTAGTCCGCGAAGAAGTCCCACCACGCGGGATCGACCGCGTTCTTGTCCTTCAGGTACTGCTCGTAGAGCTCGTCCACGAGCCACTCGTTCGCTCCGAACGACGCACTACCGGCGTTGATCGACTCTGACCCAGCCTTTGGGGACACCACGCCCGGATCGCCCACTTTCCCGTATTGCTTGGTTGAATGCTTTGGTTGCACTGCTCGGTCGAACTACGTGCTCGAACTGCTTGCTCGGACTGCGCACCCGTTCTCGGGCCCCTCCAGCCTATGCCCTCGCCCGCTTGTTCGGAGCGGTGGCGGCGGCGGCACGACGCGGTTCGTGGGCCGTCTCTCACCGCCGAGTGGTGTCGGGGTAATAGGGCAGGAAAGCGATGGCAGCAGTTGCGTCGCCAGCGTCATGCAAGGCTCACGGAGAACAGCACAAGACCATGCAGTGTGATGGATCTCACGCGTTCAGGCGGCGGATTCCGTCGTCACTCCCGGAGCCGGTCGGGCGACGGCCGGAAGAGTGACGCGCATGGTCGCGCCCGGCTCCGTGTCCGCCACGGCGACATGACCCCCGTGCAGGTCGACGGCCCATCTCACGATCGCCAGGCCGATGCCGGTGCCGCCGCTCGCGCTGGGCTGGGGCCGGGCGTCCGTCGTGCCGCGCGCGAACCGCTCGAAGACCCGGTTGCGGTCCTCGGCGGGGATGCCGGGGCCCTCGTCGCCCACCTCGATGACGACGTCGTCGCCCTGCGGGTAGGCGTCCAGCCGCACCGTGGCCCCGTGCGGGGAGTGCCGGATCGCGTTCTGGAGCAGGTTGGTGACCACCTGGCGCAGCCGTTCGACGTCCGCCTCCAGGGGCAGGTCCTCGGGCGTGACGTCCACGACGTAGGTGAGTCCCTTGGCGGCGTCGACCATCGACATGGCCTCGGCGCACTCCTCGAGGAAGTCGCCCACCGAGAACCGGGTGAGCATCAGCGCCGACGCGCCGGCCTCCACGCGGGAGAGGTCCAGCAGGTAGGTCACGAGCCGGCTGAGCCGCTCGGTCTGCTCCAGGGAGAGCTCGAGGGACGACGGCGTCGGCTCGGTGACGCCGTCGACCATGTTCTCGAGCTGGGCCTGCAGCGCGGCGACCGGCGTGCGCAGCTCGTGGGACACGTTCGCGATGAGGTCGCGGCGCATACGGTCGGAGGCCTCCAGGTCCCGCGCCATGGTGTTGAACGCCTCGGCGAGCTGACCGACCTCGTCCTGGCTCGTCGAGCGCACGCGGATGGAGTAGTCGCCGTCGGCCATCGTCTGCGCGGCGGCCGTCATCTGCCGCAGCGGCGACGTCATGCCGCGGGCGAGGACCTGGGTGAGCACCAGCGAGACGATGATCGCCAGCGGGAACGTGCGGCTGGGCCCGAGCTCGTTGCGCAGACCCACCCAGGTGATGACCACGGCGACGGTCACGCTCGCGACGACGAGGAGCCCGAGCTTGACCTTCAGGGAGTGGACGGGGTCCAGCGGTCGGACGTCCGGCAGCCGGTGGTCCCGCCACCGCGCATGGTCGTCGTCGCGCACGACGCCCACGTCAGCCCGCCGGGGGCTCGAACGCGTAGCCCACCCCGTGCACGGTACGGATCAGGTCGGGCCCGAGCTTGCGGCGCAGCGCCTTGATGTGCGAGTCGACGGTCCGCGTCCCGCTCGCGTCGGCCCAGTCCCAGACCTCGGCGAGGAGCTTCTCGCGGGTCTGGACGGTCTTCGGTGCGCTCGCGAGCATCACGAGCAGCTCGAACTCCGTCGGGGTCAGGTGGACCTCGTCGCCCGCACGGTGCACCCGGCGCTGGGCCCGGTCGATCGTGACGTCCCCGGCGACGAGCGGCGGGTCGGCGGGCGCGGCGGCGGCGGCCTGCGCGGCCCGCTCCACCCGGCGCAGCAGCGCCTTGACGCGGGCGACCAGCTCGCGCATGGAGAACGGCTTGGTCATGTAGTCGTCGGCGCCGACACCGAGACCGATCAGCATGTCGGTCTCGTCGTCACGAGCGGTCAGCATGAGGATCGGTGTCGGGTGGTCCGCCTGGATGCGGCGGCACACCTCCAGGCCGTCGAGGCCGGGGAGCATGACGTCGAGCACCACGGCGTCGGGGTGGAGCCGTGCGGCGGCGTCGACGCCGGAGATCCCGTCCCGAGCGACCTCGACCCGCCACCCTTCTGCCGAGAGGCGTTGGGCGATCGCCGTCGCGATCGCCGGCTCGTCCTCGACGACGAGGACCGTGGCATTCTGCTGGCCCTGTCCCGGGTTGGTCGCACTGGTGGTCATAGGCCCATCTTGCACTCAGAACCTGGGTGTTCGCTGGGGATGCGCTGGCGTGGCGGCGGGACGGGACGCTGCGTCGACTCCGAGATAGCATCGGTGCCACGATGGACGACAGTCGATATCCCGGCCCGCGAGGCCTGCCGTGCTGACCGAGACGATCATGATCACCGTCGGCGTCCTGCTCACCGCAGGGACCGCGATCTTCGTGGCGAGCGAGTTCTCGCTCGTGACGCTGGACCCCGCGGTCCTCGGCAGCGACGACGAGGAGGGCGACAGTCCACCGCCCGGCCGGAAGGTCCCCGATCGTCGGGACCGCATCGTCCGGGCCGGGCTCAAGCACCTGTCCACGGAGCTCAGCTCCGCGCAGGTGGGCATCACCGTCACCACCGTCCTCCTCGGCTACACCGCGCAGCCGGCCCTGCTGAGCCTGTTCGGTGCCGGGCTCGCCGCGACGCCACTGGGGACCGCCGTGTCCGGGGTCCTGGCCGCTGTCCTCGCGCTGCTGGTCGTCAACGCGTTCTCGATGCTCTTCGGCGAGCTGATCCCGAAGAACTTCGCCCTCTCCGCGCCGCACGCCACCGCGCGGACCGCCGTCCCGTTGCAACGGGTCTTCACGATCGTGTTCGGCCCGCTCATCGCGGTGCTGAACGGCTCGGCGAACGCCATCCTGCGCCGGCTCGGGATCGAGCCGCGCGAGGAGCTGTCCGGCGCACGGTCCGCGACCGAGCTCCTGTCGCTCGTGCGGCGGTCGGCGCAGGAGGGCACCCTCGAGGAGGGCACCGCCACCCTGCTGGCCAACTCGCTGGAGCTCGAGGGCCTCGTCGCGCGTGACGTGATGACGGACCGCACCCGGATGTCCGTCGTCCGGCGCGGGACGAGCGCTGCCGAGGTCGTCGCCCTGGCCCACCGGACCGGGCACTCCCGGTTCCCCGTCATCGGTGACGACCGCGACGACATCGTCGGCCTGGTGCACCTGCGCCGGGCCGTCGGGGTCCCGTACGCCAAGCGGGACGAGGTACCCGCCGGCGCGCTGATGGTCGACGCCCCGCGGGTGCCGGACACCGTCAACCTCGGCCCGCTGCTCGTCGAGCTGCGCGGGCTCGGGCTGCAGATGGCGGTCGTGGTGGACGAGTACGGGGGGACGTCGGGCGTCGTGACCCTGGAGGACGTCGTCGAGGAGCTGGTGGGCGACGTCGCGGACGAGCACGACCGGCGCCGCGGCGGGACGGCGCGCGCGGCGGACGGTTCCTGGATCGTGCCGGGCGTCCTCCGGCCGGACGAGCTGGTCGAGACGACGGGCCTGCGAGTCCCGGAGGGCTCCTCCTACGAGACGTTGGGCGGGCTCGTCATGTCCCACCTCGGCCGACTCCCGGAGGTCGGTGACAGCATCGAGGTCGACGACGTGAGCCTTCGCGTCGAGCTGGTCGACGGCCGTCGCGTCGAGCGCCTGCGCGTCCGGGGGGTGGCCCGATGAGCACGGGGACCGCACTCCTGATCGGGCTGCTGCTGCTCGTCGCCAACGCCTTCTTCGTCGGGGCGGAGTTCGCCGTCCTGTCCGTGCGTCGCAGCACGATCGAGCCGCGGGCCGAGGCGGGGGAGAAGCGGGCGCAGATCGTGCTGTGGGCGATGGAGCACGTCTCGCTCATGCTCGCGTGCGCCCAGCTCGGGATCACCGTGTGCTCGACGGGGCTCGGGATCATCGCCGAGCCCGCGCTGGCGCACCTCCTGGAAGGGCCGTTCGCGGCCCTCGGCATCCCGGAGCAGCTCGTGCACCCGGTGGCGCTCGTCATCGCCCTCAGCATCGTGGTGTACCTGCACGTGGTGCTGGGTGAGATGGTGCCCAAGAACCTCGCCGTCAGCGGCCCGGAGACGGCGGCGCTGTGGTTCGCGCCGCCCCTGGTGCTGGTCGCCCGGGTGCTGCGGCCGATCATCGTGGCGCTCAACTGGGTGGCCAACCACGTGATACGCCTCCTCGGGGTCGAGCCCAAGGACGAGGTGGCCTCGGCGTTCACCGCCGAGGAGGTCCAGTCGATCGTCGAGCACTCGCGTGCCGAGGGCGTCCTCGCCGACGAGCAGGGCCTGCTCTCGGGGGCGTTCGAGTTCTCCTCGCGCACGGCGCGGGACGTCATGGTGCCGCTCGACTCGCTCGTCACGGTGACGCCGGGGGCGACGCCGGACGACGTCGAGCACCTCGTCTCACGTACGGGCTTCAGCCGCTTCCCGGTGGTCGACGCACCGGACGAGGGCGTGCCGGGGGCCCTGGTGGGCTACCTCCACCTCAAGGACGTGCTCTACGCGACCAACGGCGACCGGGACCGGCCCGTGCCCGCGTGGCGGGTCCGCGCCACGGCGCAGGTCGGCCCGGACGACGAGGTCGAGGACGCGCTGCGGGCCATGCAGCGATCAGGTGCGCACCTCGCCCGGGTGGAGGACGGGCCGCGCACTGTCGGCGTCGTCTTCCTCGAGGACATCCTCGAGGAACTTGTCGGCGAGGTCCGCGACGCGATGCAGCGGCTGCGGTGAACAGGTCTTGAACAAGGAGGACTTGGCGGTGGGCCACGTCACGGCTAAGGTGCGTGACGGATCGACCACGGCGTCGGCGTGAGCTCGCCGTCGTCGGTCCGTGAGGACGTGAGACCAACAGCTCGAGAGGGTGTCGCACGGGCGCGGCACGAGAGGCACGGAGGTGGCGTGGACACGACGTCTCAGGGCGATGGCCCCGTTCCGCGCTCCCGGCGTGAGATCCGGGAGGCGGCCGAGGGGCGCTCCGGACGCCCTCCTCGCCGTCGGACGTCGAGCGCGCCGAAGAGCCGCGGCAGAGGTGCGCACGCCGCGCCGACGGGGCACACGTGGGTCACGCGCGCCACGGTCCTCGGATCCCTCGCGGCCGCCACCATCGCCGTACCGCTGACCGGCGCGGCGGATGCGGACGAGCGTTCGCCCTTCGACCTGGACACGGCGCCCACCGGGCCCTCGACGCTGTCGTTGCTGCAGTCGGGTGCGAAGACGCCCGGGACGGCGGCCGCGATCGCGGCGGCGCCTCGCGAGCGGAGCGTCGCGGCCGCCGCCAGCCGGACCACCGAGCGTGACCCGCTGCCGGACTGCGACGCCGGCACCCAGGTCGAGGGCTCCAACGGCCAGCTCACCGACCACTCCCTGTGCGACCTGTGGCAGAGCGGTGAGCAGCTGCGCCCGGACGCGGCGGTCTCGCTCAGCGCGCTCAACGAGGCGTTCCGGGCGCGGTTCGGCCGGGACCTCTGCCTCGTGGACAGCTATCGCTCGCTCTCCTCGCAGTACTCGGTGAAGGCGAGCCGTGGCTTCCTCGCCGCGACCCCGGGCACGTCGATGCACGGCTGGGGGCTGGCGATCGACCTGTGCTCCAAGGAGACGGGCAGCGCCGAGGTCTACAAGTGGCTGTGGGACAACGCCCCGGCCTACGGGTGGGAGAACCCGCCGTGGGCGCAGCGCGGCGGTTCCGGCAAGTACGAGCCCTGGCACTTCGAGTACCGGGCCGGCGTCGAGGAAGTCTCCACCTGGCACTGAGCCCCGCCCGCCGCGAGGTAGTACCGCCCGACCGCGAGGTAGTGCGGCGGCCGCCGAGGGCAGACGGCTACGGTGACTCGAGCCGCTGGTTCTCCCCGAAGTCCTCCCGGAAGCGAGGCCCGGTCCGTGCGAGCTCCTGCGCGTGGTCGGCGGCCCACTGCCCGTACGGGCCGACGGCGAGCGACTCGTTGGAGAACCGGCGGTCGTCGGTGATCTCGGTGACGCAGAAGTCCGGGATCTGCAGCTCCGTCACGGGCCCCGAGCGTTCGCACTCCGCGACGACGAGCGGGCTGTTGGCTCCGCCGAAGACGTCGACGGACCACCCGTCCGCACCCAGCCACACCGCGTACCGGGTCTTGACGACGCGCGCGCCACCGCGGCGCACCAGCTCGACCCCGACCAGCGGGTCGAGCTGGCGCTCCGCCTCGTACCGGGTGCCGCCGGCGGACGGCCCCTTCACCGTGACGGCGGCGAAGTCGAACTGCTCCCGGTGCGCAGCGATGATCTCGGCGGGGTCGCTCTCGCCGTCGACCCCGACGTCGATGCCGCCCGCCTGGATGCGGACCCGCAGCGCGTAGCCGCCGTCCGACAGGAAGTACGACTGGACGATGAGCGACGGGGCGTCGCGGAGCACGTCAGGCAGCCGCCGGACGAGGAATCGGCGCTCGAACTCGAAGTCGGAGTAGCTCGTGGACATGGCCCCGACACTACTGCCGCGCGCTGCTACGGCGACGGCACCTCGCGACGCTCGGGGCCGACGTACTGCGAGAGCGGGCGGATCAGGGAGTTGGCCGCCTGCTGCTCGGCGACGTGCGCCGTCCAACCGGTCACCCGCGCGGCGACGAAGAGCGGGGTGAACGTCGGGGTGTCGAAGCCCATGAGGTGGTAGGCCGGGCCGGCGGGGTAGTCGAGGTTGGGGTAGATGCCCTTGCGCTCCACGAACGCCGACTCGAGCGCGGTGTAGAGCTCGGCCAGGTCGGGGCGGTCGTAGTGCGCCACGAGAGCGTCCAGCGCTGCCTTCATCGAGGGCACCCGCGAGTCACCGTGCCGGTAGACCCGGTGGCCGAACCCCATGACCTTGCGCTTGGCGGCCAGGGCCTCGTCGAGCCAGGCCTCGGCCCGGTCAGCGGTGCCGATCTCGGAGAAGGCGTGCATCACGGCCTCGTTCGCCCCGCCGTGCAGCGGCCCCTTGAGGGCACCGATCGCGCCGGTGACGGCGGAGTACACGTCCGACAGCGTCGAGGCGATGACCCTGGCGGTGAACGTGGAGGCGTTGAACGAGTGCTCGGCGTACAGCACGAGGGAGACGCGGAACGCGTCGACGACGGCGTCGTCCGGGACCTCGCCGAACGTCTGCCACAGGAAGTTGCGCGCGTAGTCGAGGTCGTCGCGCGGGGCGACGGGCTCGAGGCCGTGCCGCCGGCGCTGGCTGTACGCGACGATGCCGGGAAGCTGAGCGAAGAGGTAGACGGCGCGGCCCTGGTTGAGCTCGGGGTCCAGGATGCCGTCCTCCCGGCCGAGCGTGTCGTCCAGGCCACCGAGCTGGCTGACGGCGGTGCGCAGCACGTCCATCGGGTGCGCCTCGACCGGCACGTCGTCGATCGCGCGCCGGGTGCGGTCGTCCATGGGGCGCAGCGACCGTTCGAGCCGCTGGAGCTCGGCCAGCTCCGCGTCGGTGGGCAGCTCGCCGTGCCAGAGCAGGTGGGCCACCGCCTCGAACGGCTGGCTCGTGGCGAGGTCCTGGACCGGGTACCCGCGGTACAGCAGGGAGTTGGTCTCCGGGTCGACCTTCGAGATCGCGGTGGTGTCCGCGACGACTCCGGCCAGGCCCTTGCGGACGTCGGACGGGGTTCGGGGCTCGGTCATCGGTGCTCCTTCGCTCTCAACGACGCCCGGCGCGGGTGGCGCGCCGGTTCAGACGGGGCGGTGGTGGCTGTGGTGCGTCTCCAGGGAGAAGTCGTACACCCCGGCGTCGAACGTGCTGTACGCGGGGTAGTCGAGGAGCTCGTAGAGCTCGGCGCGGGTCTGCATGCTGGGCACGTGCGACGCGAGGGACCCCTCGGTCCGCAGGTCGTCGAGCGCGCGATCCGCGGCGCCCATCGCCAGGCGCAGCAGGGAGACGGGGTAGATCACCAGGGCGACCCCGGCGTCGCGCAGCCGGGCGGCGGTGAACAGCTCGGACTTGCCGAACTCGGTCATGTTCGCGAGCACCGGGACGTCCAGCGCGGCGGCCACGGCCGCGAACTCGTCGAGGTCCTGCATGGCCTCGGGGAAGACGGCGTCGGCACCGGCGTCGACGAGGGCCTGGGCGCGCTCGATCGCCACCTCCAGCCCGGCGCCCGCGCGGATGTCGGTGCGGGCCATGATCAGCAGGTTCTCGTCGCGTCGGGCGGTGACGGCGGCCCGGATGCGCTGGAGCGCCGTGGCGTCGTCGACCACCTGCTTGCCGTCGAGGTGCCCGCACCGTTTGGGGTTGACCTGGTCCTCGATGTGCAGGCCGGCGACGCCGGCGTCCTCCATCGTCTGGACGGTCCGGGCGACGTTCATCGCCTCGCCGAACCCGGTGTCGGCGTCCACGAGGGTCGGCAGGTCGGTCATCCGGGCGATCTGCCCGGCGCGGCCGGCGACCTCGCTCAGCGTGGTGAGCCCCACGTCGGGCAGGCCGAGGTCGGCCGCGACGACCGCACCCGAGACGTAGACGCCGTCGAACTCCTTGGCCTCGATCAGTCGGGCGGAGAGCGGGTTGAACGCGCCGGGAAGCTGCAACAGCTCGCCGGAGCGCAGGCGCTCGCGCAGCGCGGCGCGCTTCGCCGCGGGGGTCTGCGTCGAGTACAGCATCAGAAGATCCCGGGGACGACGGCGGCACGGGCGGCCGGGTCGTCGGCCGGCGTCACGGTCAGCCCGGCCAGCTCGTCGGCGCCGAGCTCCGGCAGCCGCTGGGCGAGGTCCAGGAAGCGCTCGATCTCGTCGCCGGCGAGGACCCCGTCGGCCAGCGTGCGGAACTTCTCCACGTACTGCGCCCGGCCGAACGGCCGCGCACCGAGCGGGTGGGCGTCGGCGACGGCGATCTCCTCGACGACACGCGTGCCGTCGGCGAGCTCGATCTCGACGCGCCCGCCGAACGACTTCTCGTCCGGGTCGGCCGAGTGGTAGCGGCGGGTCCACTCGGGGTCCTCCGCCGTGGTGACCTTGCGCCACAGCTCGATCGTGTCGGGGTGCCCGGCCCGCTCGGGCGCGTAGCTGCCGACGTGGTCCCAGGCGCCGTCCTGCAGCGCCACGGTGAAGATGTACGGGATCGAGTGGTCGAGCGTCTCGCGGCTGGCGGTCGGGTCGTACTTCTGCGGGTCGCCGGACCCGGAGCCGATGACGAAGTGCGTGTGGTGCGAGGTGTGCAGCACGATCGAGCGCACGGCCTGTGGCTGCCGCAGCTCGGGGCGCTCGCGGCCCAGGCGACGCGCGAGGTCGATCCACGCCTGCGCTTGGTACTCGGCGGAGTGCTCCTTGGTGTAGGTGTCGAGGATCGCGGTGCGCGGCTCGCCGCGGGCGGGCAGCGGCACGGTGTAGCGCGCCTCGGGCCCGGAGAGCAGCCAGGCGATGAACCCGTCGGAGCCCTCGTAGATCGGGCTGGGGGAAGTTTGCCCGCGCATGGCCCGGTCGACCGCCTCGATCGCCATCTTCCCGGCGAACGCGGGGGCGTGGGCCTTCCACGTCGAGATCTCGCCCTTGCGCGACTGCCGCGTGGCGGTGGTGGTGTGCAACGCCTGCCCGATCGCCTGGTAGACCGTCTCGGTCGACAGGCCCAGGAGCGTGCCGATGCCGGCCGCGGCACTGGGGCCGAGGTGGGCCACGTGGTCGATCTTGTGCTCGTGCAGGCAGATGCCCTTGACCAGGTCGACCTGGATCTCGTAGCCGGTGACGATCCCGCGCAGCAGGTCGGCGCCGTCGCGGCCCAGGTGCTGCGCGACCGCGAGGATCGGGGGGATGTTGTCACCCGGGTGCGAGTAGTCCGCGGCGAGGAAGGTGTCGTGGTAGTCGAGCTCGCGCACGGCGACGCCGTTGGCCCAGGCCGCCCACTCCGGGCTGGTGAGCTCGCGGCTGCCGACGATCGTGGCACCGGAGCCGCCGCGTGACACGGGGTGCGCCTCGGCCTGGGCCCGCGCCGCGAGGATCGGTGCGCGGCCCAGCGACGCCGTCGCGACGGCGGCGTTGTCGATGATGCGGTTGATCACCATGTCGGTCACCGCGTCGGTCGGGTCGGCCTGCTCGGTGGCGACCTCCGCGATCTTCCAGGCGAGCTGGTCGGTGCGGGCCAGGGGCTCGTCCGACCCGTAGGTGCGCACGGTGTGGTCGATCATGGGTCCTCCGGGTTGCGGGGAGCGGTGGCCACGCGGACCGCCGGGTCGTGCGGAACCACGTGTCGTCGTCGTCGTCGACTGCTGCCTGGAACCTAACGTGTGGGTCCGACGGCGTCCAAGCGGACGTGGCAGGCGCGTCGTGAAGACGTCGTGACGACGCCGGTGGGGACGAGGAAGGCCCGCACCGTGGGTGCACGGTACGGGCCTCGAGACGGTGCGCCTGGAGGGACTCGAACCCCCGACCTTCTGCTCCGGAGGCAGACGCTCTATCCACTGAGCTACAGGCGCGGGTACCGGACGGTTCGCACGAGGCGACCCTTCGGCACGGTGACCGAGACTATCACCGCGGATGTGCAGGTCGGAAACAGGACCGTGGGACGGGAGCCGGCCGCCGTCGCCGGGCCGATAGAATCCCCCGGTGACACCCGACGAGCTCTCGCAAGCACTCAGCACCGCCCTCGCCTCGGCCGTGGCCGACGGCGCCCTCGCGCTCCCCGCCGACGCGGTCCCGGCGTCGGTGCACGTCGAGCGACCCCGTCAGCGCGAGCACGGGGACTGGGCGACGAACGTGGCGCTGCAGCTCGCGAAGAAGGCGGGAACGTCGCCGCGGGCCCTCGCGGAGGAGCTCGCGGGCCGTCTCGGTGCCACGCCGGGCATCCAGGCCGTCCACGTCGCCGGTCCCGGGTTCCTCAACATCACGCTCGACGCGGCCGCGGCCGGCGAGCTCGCCCGCACGATCGTCGAGACGGGCGCCGCTTACGGGCGCGGCGACTCCGAGGCCGGCAAGCGGGTCAACCTGGAGTTCGTCTCCGCGAACCCGACCGGGCCCATCCACATCGGCGGCGTGCGGTGGGCCGCCGTCGGCGACTCGCTGGCCCGGGTGCTCGAGGCCAGCGGTGCCGAGGTGGCGCGCGAGTACTACTTCAACGACCACGGCGCGCAGATCGACCGCTTCGCGCGGTCGCTGCTGGCCCGGGCGCGTGGCGCGGCGGCGCCCGAGGACGGCTACGGCGGGCAGTACATCTCCGAGATCGCGGACGCGGTGATCGCCGACGCGCTGGCCGCGGGCGAGCCGGACCCGCGCGAGCTGCCCGACGTCGAGGCCCAGGAGGTCTTCCGGGCCCGCGGCGTCGACCGCATGTTCACCGAGATCAAGGCGTCGCTGCACGACTTCGGCGTGGACTTCGACGTGTACTTCCACGAGGACTCCCTCCACGAGTCCGGCGCCGTCGACCGCGCGGTCGCCCGGCTGCGGGACGCCGGCCGGATGTTCGAGAAGGACGGCGCCACGTGGCTGCGCACCACCGAGTTCGGGGACGACAAGGACCGGGTGGTCCTCAAGTCGGACGGCGAGGCCGCCTACATCGCCGGTGACATCGCCTACTACCTCGACAAGCGCGAGCGCGGGTTCGACGAGGTCATCATCATGCTCGGCGCGGACCACCACGGGTACGTCGGCCGGATGATGGCGGTGTGCGCCGCGTTCGGCGACACGCCGGGCACCAACCTGCAGCTCCTCATCGGCCAGATGGTCAACCTCGTGAAGGACGGCCAGCCCGTCCGGATGTCCAAGCGCGCCGGGACCGTGGTCACGCTGGAGGACCTGGTCGACGCCGTCGGGGTCGACGCGGCCCGCTACTCGCTCGCGCGGTCGTCGGTCGACTCCACCATCGACCTCGACCTGGACTTGCTCACCCGCGCCACGAACGAGAACCCGGTCTACTACGTGCAGTACGCGCACTCGCGGACCTGCGCGGTGGACCGCAACGCGGCCGACCGCGCGGTGTCGCGGCAGGACGGGTTCGACCCGTCGCTCCTGGACCACGCGACCGAGGCGGCGCTGCTCGGCCGCCTCACGGAGTTCCCGCGGATCGTCGCGCAGGCGGCCGAGCTCCGTGAGCCGCACCGGGTCGCGCGGTACCTCGAGGCGCTCGCCGGTGACTACCACACGTGGTACCAGCAGAAGGACCGCCGCGTCCTGCCCTACCCGGACGAGGCGGTCCAGGACGTCCACCGCACCCGTCTGTGGCTGAACGACGCGGTGCGCCAGGTGCTGGCCAACGGCCTCGCCCTGCTCGGCGTGACCGCGCCGGAGCGGATGTGAGCGCCGTGCCGACCGGGCAGCAGGCGCTGCCGACGGGCGGGCCGGGCGCCGCCGGCGAACCGTGGTCCGCGGGCGTGCGGCGTCGCCAGGACGGCGAGGTCGAGGTCGCCGGCGTCCCGGTGAGCGAGCTCGCGTCCGAGCACGGGACGCCGGCCTACGTGCTGGACGAGGCCGACTTCCGTGCCCGTGCCCGGGCGTACCGGACGGCGTTCGAGGCCGCCTTCGGGGAGGTCGGTGCCGGCGTCGACGTCTACTACGCCGGCAAGGCGCTGCTGACTGTCGCCGTCGCGCGCTGGGCCACGCAGGAGGGCCTGCGGGTGGACACCGCCTCGGGCGGCGAGCTCGCGGTGGCGCTGCGGGCCGGCGTCCCGGGCTCCGCGATCGGGCTGCACGGCAACAACAAGTCCGACGCCGAGATCCTCGCCGCGCTCGACGCCGGGGTGGGCCGGCTCATCGTCGACTCGTTCGTCGAGATCGACCGCGTGGCCGAGCTGGCGGCGTCGCGCGGCGTCACCGCCCCGGTCATGGTGCGGGTCACCACGGGCGTGCACGCGGGCGGCCACGAGTACATCTCGACGGCTCACGAGGACCAGAAGTTCGGGCTCTCGGTCAACCCGGCGTCCGACGGCGGCACCTCGCCGGCGCTCGCGGCCCTCGAGGCCGTCGTGGCCCGGCCCGAGCTGGAGCTGCTGGGCATCCACTCGCACATCGGTTCGCAGATCCTCGACGCCTCGGGCTTCGAGGCGGCGGCGCGGGTGGTGCTGCAGCTGCGCGCCGACCTGGCGGGCCGGACCGGGGTGCTCGTCGACGAGGTCGACCTCGGCGGCGGGTACGGCATCGCCTACCTGCCGGGCGAGCAGGCGCTGGAGCCGGCCCCGGTGGCCCGCTCGGTGGCTCGTGCTGTCGCCACGGCCTCCCGGGAGCTGGGCACGTCCCTGCCGCGGTTCTCGATCGAGCCGGGGCGGGCGGTGGTCGGGCCCGCGGGGCTGACCCTGTACACGGTCGGGACGGTCAAGCCGGTGGCGGTCACGGCCCCGGCCGACGACGCCCCGGAGGGTGCCACGTTCACCCGCCTGTACGTCTCCGTGGACGGCGGCATGAGCGACAACATCCGCCCGGCCCTCTACGGCGCCGACTACCACGCGGAGATCGTGGGCCGGGAGTCGACCGCCGCTCCGGTGCTGTCCCGTGTGGTCGGCAAGCACTGCGAGAGCGGTGATGTCGTCGTCCACGAGGTGATGCTGCCGGGTGACGTCCAGGCCGGCGACCTGCTCGCGGTGGCGGCCACGGGCGCTTACGGCCGGTCGATGGCCTCGAACTACAACGGCCTGACGCGCCCGCCCGTGGTGGCCGTGGCGGACGGCGCCTCCCGCGTCGTCGTCCGGCGCGAGACCCTCGAGGACCTCCTCGGGCTCGACCTCGGCTGACGGCGCCGCCGACGACCTCGCACGACGACCCCGCGCGCGCGGCCCCACCATGCGGGACGGTGGGGCCGCCGTCCGCCGGGCGTGGCTATCCTGAGCCACGTCCTTCCCGTTCTCGACCAAGGTGGTTTCGTGCCTGCTGCAGCTGACCTGCCCACCGTGCCCGCGTCGTCGGGCCCTTCGCGGTCCGAGGTGCGGCCCCTGCGGGTCGCGCTGCTCGGCTGCGGCGTGGTGGGGACCGAGGTGGCGCGCGGGCTGCTGGAGAACTCCACCGAGCTCGCCGCGCGCGCCGGTGCGCCGCTGGAGGTCGTCGGCATCGCGGTCCGCGACGCCTCGCGGCAGCGGGAGGGCATCCCCGCCGGGCTGCTCACCGAGGACGCCGAAGGGCTGGTGGCCGAGGCCGACGTCGTCGTCGAGCTGATGGGCGGCATCGAGCCGGCGCGCACCCTGATCCTGCGTGCCCTCGCCCAGGGCGCCAGCGTGGTCACCGCGAACAAGCAGCTCCTCGCCGAGCAGGGACCGGTCCTGTTCGAGGCGGCGGACGCCGCCCGGGCCGACCTCTCCTTCGAGGCGGCCGTGGCCGGCGCCATCCCGATCGTGCGGCCCGTGCGCGAGTCGCTCGCCGGCGACCAGGTCCAGCGCGTCCTGGGCATCGTCAACGGCACCACGAACTATGTCCTGGACGAGATGACCACCCAGGGACTCGATCTCGAGGACGTGGTCAAGCGGGCACAGGAGCTGGGGTACGCCGAGGCGGACCCGACCGCCGACGTCGACGGGTTCGACGCCGCGGCGAAGGCCGCCATCCTCGCCTCCCTGGCGTTCCACACGCGCGTCTCGATCCACCAGGTCGCGCGTGAGGGGATCCGAGGCATCACCCGCGACGACGTCGACTGGGCCCGCCGGACCGGCTACGTGCTCAAGCTGCTCGCCATCGCGGAGCGGACGTCGGAGGGCGTGGCGGCCCGTGTCCACCCGGCGCTCGTGCCGACGGACCACCCCTTGGCGGCCGTGCGCGGCGCGTTCAACGCCGTCTTCGTGGAGGCCGAGTCGGCCGGTCCGCTGATGTTCTACGGGCAGGGTGCCGGTGGCAGGCCGACGTCGTCGGCGGTGCTCGGCGACCTGGTGTCCGCGGCGCGGGACCGGCTGGTGGGCGGCAAGGGGCCTCGTGAGTCGGCGTACGCCTCGCTGCCGGTCCTGGCGGCCGACGCTGCCGTGACGAGGTACCAGGTACGCCTGGAGGTGGCGGACCGCACGGGCGTGCTCGCCCAGGTGGCCGGGGTCCTCGCCGACCACGGGGTCTCCATCGACACCGTCCGTCAGAGCGAGGCGCTGACCGCGTCCTTCGAGGCGGAGCCCGCCTCGGAGCCTGCGGCGGAGGTCGAGCCCGAGGAGACCGAGCCGGTCGCTCGTCTGGTCATCACGACCCACGCGGCGCGCGAGGCGTCGCTGGCCGCGACGGTCGCGGCCCTGGACGGGCTCGATCCCGTCCGTCAGATCACGTCCGTCCTGCGAGTCGAGGGAGTCTGAGAATGCCGGCACACCAGTGGCGGGGTGTCATCACCGAGTACGCCGACCGCCTGCCGGCCCACGTCACCGAGAAGATCGTCACCCTGGGGGAGGGCGGCACCCCGCTCGTCGAGGCCCCCGCGCTCTCGCAGCGCACGGGTGCCGAGGTGTACGTCAAGGTCGAGGGCATGAACCCGACGGGCTCCTTCAAGGACCGCGGCATGACGACGGCGATGTCGGCGGCGGCCGGCCGCGGCGCGAAGGTGGTGGTGTGCGCCTCGACGGGCAACACCTCGGCGTCGGCGGCCGCGTACGCGACCCGAGCGGGCATGACCTGCGCCGTGCTCGTCCCCGAGGGCAAGATCGCGATGGGCAAGCTCAGCCAGGCGATCGCGCACGGTGCTCGGCTGCTCCAGGTCGACGGAAACTTCGACGACTGCCTCGTCGTCGCGCGCAAGCTGGCCGAGGCCTACCCGGTCGAGCTGGTGAACTCCGTGAACCCGGACCGTATCGAGGGCCAGAAGACGGGTGCGTTCGAGGTGGTCGACGCGCTCGGCGACGCCCCGGACGTCCACGCGCTGCCCGTGGGCAACGCCGGCAACATCACGGCGTACTGGAAGGGCTACCGCGAGTACGCGGGCATCGTCACCAGCGAGCACGGCCCGGGCTCGGCCCCGCAGGCCGTCGCCACGCGCACACCGGCGATGTGGGGCTTCCAGGCGGAGGGTGCGGCGCCGATCGTCAAGGGCCATCCCGTCGACCCCGAGACCGTCGCGACCGCGATCCGGATCGGGAACCCGGCTTCGTGGGCCCAGGCGGAGGCCGCGCGCGACGACTCCGGCGGCGTCATCGAGGCCGTCTCGGACGCGGAGATCCTCGCGGCGCACCGACTGCTCTCGGCCGACGTCGGGGTGTTCGTCGAGCCCGCCTCGGCGGCCGGCGTGGCCGGGGTCCTTTCCCGTGCGGAGCGAGGTCTGGTGCCGGCCGGTGCCCGCATCGTGATCACGGTGACGGGGCACGGCCTGAAGGACCCGCAGTGGGCGCTGCGCACGCTCGACGGTGAAGAGGTGGCCCCGACCCGCGTGTCGGCCGACGTCGTGTCCGTCGCGGACGCGCTCGGGCTGGAGTGACATGAGGCTCGGTGCCGACCACGTCCTGGTCCGGGTCCCCGCCACGAGCGCGAACCTGGGTCCCGGCTTCGACGCGATGGGACTCGCGCTCGGCCTGCACGACGAGATCGAGGTGCAGCTCGTCGCGAGCGACGAGGTCCACGTCGAGGTCGTGGGGGAGGGCGCCGGCGCGGTGCCCGACGGCGCCGACCACCTCGTGGTGCGCGCCCTGCAGCACACGCTGGAGCTGGCCGGTGCGCCGCTGACGGGCGTCCACCTGCGGTGCACGAACCGGATCCCGCACGGCCGCGGCCTGGGATCGTCCGCGGCGGCCGTCGTCTCGGGAATCGTGGCTGCGCGGGGTCTCCTCGCCGACCCGCAGGCACTGGACGCCCGGACGATGCTCGGTGTCGCCACACAGTTCGAGGGGCACCCCGACAACGCCGCCCCGGCGCTACGAGGCGGTGTCACGCTGGCCTGGTCCGGGGTGGACGGGCCGCGAGCGGTGGACCTGGAGCTCGACCCGCGGATCCGGGCGACGGTGCTCGTCCCGGACGTACAGCTGGCCACCAGCCGCGCCCGGGGTGTGCTTCCCGAGCAGGTGCCGCACGCCGATGCGGCGTTCACCGCCGGACGCGCCGCGCTGCTGGTCGAGGCGCTCGCGCGCCGCCCCGAGCTGCTGCTGGACGCGACGGAGGACCGGCTGCACCAGGACTACCGGGCGGAGGTCATGGCCGCCACGGCGGAGCTCGTCCGTTCGGTGCGTGCCGCCGGGCTGGCGGCGACCGTCTCGGGGGCCGGGCCGACGGTGCTCGTGCTCACGGCCGTCGGGCAGGAGTCGGAGCTCGAGTCCGTCCTCGGGGATCTCCTGGGTGACCCGCACGGGGGAGCCGGCTGGCACGTCGGCCATCCGGCGATCGACACGACGGGCACGACGTGTCGTAGCGCCCCGCATGGGTGGTAGCATGAAGCAAGCCTTCAGCATCGACCACGACGGCACCCACCCCCTCTGCGCCGCGCTCACGCGCGCATCGTCGCAGTCCGAGGTGTGTCAGGGCGCGGCGGCAGCCGTATCGTCACCGACGTCCCGTGCAGGAGGCCGACAGCAACCCCGTCAGCCGACGTCGTCGTACCACTGACGTGAGGTTCCGCGTCCAGGCGCCCCCTGCGCCCGGGCGCCCACCACCCCGGTCCGAGCGGATGAAACCGCCGGACCGCATACGAGGGGGAAGGGTCCTTCGTGACGAACACCACCGACAACCTGAGCTCGATGAAGCTTGCCGAGCTCCAGGCACTGGCGTCCCAGATGGGCGTCAAGGGGACGAGCCGCATGCGCAAGGGCGACCTTGCCGAGACCATCCGCGCCAGGCGCGGGGGCGCGTCCGGCTCGCAGCCCACGACCGAGAAGGCTCCCGCGCAGCAGCGCGGCGCCGCCGCGGTCGAGACCGCCCCGGCCGTCGAGCGGGCCTCGTCCGCCGCTCCGGTCGCCGCCGCGTCCACCGGGACGCCGACGGTGCGCACCGACGCACCGGCCGAGTCCGGGCAGCGTCGCCGACGCGCCACGCGCCCGACCGGCTCCTCGGCCGACGCCGGGGCCGACCGCTCCGGCGGCGCCTCCGGCGAGAGCGGTGCGGACCGGGAGGCGCGCCTCGCCGAGCTCGCCGACGCCGTCGCCGCGCCCCGTGAGCGGGAACAGCGCCAGCGAGGCAACCAGGGCAGCCAAAGGGGACAGGCCGGCCAGGGCAACCAGGGTGGTCAGACCCAGAGCGCCAGGGGCTCCGACCAGGGCGGGGACTCCGAGGACCGCAACCAGGGCGGTCAGGGCGACCGCCAGCGCGGCGGCGACCAGCAGGACCGCAACGGCTCGCGCCGTCGTCGGGGCCGGGACCGCGGCCGTGACCGCAAGCGCAACCGCGGCGGCCAGGGTGGCGGCCGCGGCGGCAACGGCCCCGACCTGGGACCCGAGGAGGTCGAGGTCCGCGAGGACGACGTCCTGGTCCCCGTCGCGGGCATCCTCGACATCCTCGACAACTACGCCTTCGTGCGCACGAGCGGCTACCTGCCCGGCCCGAAGGACGTCTACGTCTCCCTCAACCAGGTCCGCAAGTCGGGTCTGCGCCGGGGTGACGCCGTCGTCGGGGCGATCCGTCAGCCGCGCGAGGGCGAGGAGCCGCCCAGCGGCGGCACCCAGACCGGCAAGAACGTGCGCAGCAAGTTCGCGGCGCTCGTGCGGCTCGACTCCGTGAACGGCATGACGCCCGACGAGGCGCGGCAGCGCTCGGAGTTCAACAAGCTGACGCCGCTGTACCCGCAGGACCGGCTCCGCCTGGAGAACCCCGAGGCGACCCGGCTCACGCCGCGCGTGATCGACATCGTCGCCCCGATCGGCAAGGGCCAGCGTGGTCTCATCGTCTCGCCGCCCAAGGCCGGCAAGACGATCATCATGCAGCAGATCGCCAACGCGATCACCGCGAACAACCCCGAGGTCCACCTCATGGTGGTGCTCGTGGACGAGCGGCCCGAAGAGGTCACCGACATGGAGCGGACGGTCAAGGGCGAGGTCATCGCCTCGACGTTCGACCGTCCGGCCTCGGACCACACGATCGTCGCCGAGCTGGCCATCGAGCGCGCCAAGCGCCTCGTCGAGCTGGGCCAGGACGTCGTCGTGCTGCTCGACTCCATCACCCGCCTGTCGCGCGCCTACAACCTGGCCGCGCCGGCGTCGGGCCGCATCCTCTCCGGTGGTGTGGACGCCGCGGCGCTCTACCCGCCGAAGAAGTTCTTCGGCGCCGCCCGGAACATCGAGGAGGGCGGCTCGCTGACCATCCTCGGTTCCGCGCTGGTCGAGACGGGCTCGAAGATGGACGAGGTGATCTTCGAGGAGTTCAAGGGCACGGGCAACATGGAGCTGCGCCTGTCCCGCAACCTCGCGGACAAGCGGATCTTCCCGGCCGTGGACGTCAACGCGTCGGGCACGCGCCGCGAGGAGATCCTGCTGTCGAAGGACGAGCTCGGGATCGTCTACAAGCTACGGCGCGTCATGGGCGCGCTGGACCAGCAGCAGGCGATCGAGCTCCTGCTCGGGCAGCTCCGCAAGACCAAGACCAACGTCGAGTTCCTCCTGCACGTGCAGAAGACGACGCCGGCGGGCCTCTCGGACGGGGACCCGGGCGAGACCATCTGACGTCACAGCGGAGAACATTCCAGGCGCGCACGCGTTCTGGCACAATGGTTCGTCGGCTGTCCGGTTCACGGCTCGCTGTCCTGCGAGGCGACCCGGCGGCATCACACCAAGGAGCATCATGAAGTCCGGAATCCACCCCGAGTACGTCGTCACCGAGGTGACCTGTACCTGTGGCAACACGTTCACGACCCGCAGCACCGAGAAGTCGGGCAAGATCGCGGCGGACGTGTGCAGCGCCTGCCACCCGTTCTACACGGGCAAGCAGAAGATCCTGGACACCGGTGGCCGCGTCGCCCGGTTCCAGGCCCGCTACGGCAAGAAGTAGCACCTCCGCAGCGCCGGTGGTCCGCCCGACAACCTCTCCAGGGGCAGTCGGACGTCGGACCACCGGCGCTGTCGTGTCTCCCCACCGTCCGTCGGGGGCAAGGAGATCTGCGGACCGACGTCGACGGCCTGCGCGATCCATGAGAGAGAAGAGCTGACGTGACCGAAGACTTCGCGGTGGCGGAGCCCCTGCTCGCCGAGCACGCCGAGATCGAGGGCGAGCTGGCGGACCCGGCGGTGCACGCGGACGCCGGCCGGGCCCGCACGCTCGGGCGACGGTACGCGGAGCTCAACCGGGTCGTGGGTGCGTACCGAACGTGGCAGGCTGCGCGCGACGACGCGGAGACGGCCGCCGAGCTGGCCCGGGACGACGCGACGTTCGCCGCCGAGCTGCCCGCCATGCGGTCGGCCCTGGACGACGCCGCCGAGCACCTGCGGCGGGTGCTCGTCCCGCGCGACCCGGACGACGGCCGCGACGTCATCCTCGAGATCAAGGCGGGGGAGGGCGGCGACGAGTCGGCACTCTTCGCCGGCGACCTGTTGCGCATGTACCTGCGGTACGCCGAGCGGCACGGTTGGAGCACCCAGGTGCTCGAGGCCACCGACACCGAGCTCGGCGGGTACAAGGACGTCCAGGTCGCGATCAAGTCCAAGGGCACGCCTCAGGATCCGGGCGACGGCGTCTGGGCCCACCTCAAGTACGAGGGTGGCGTGCACCGGGTCCAGCGGGTGCCCGTCACCGAGTCGCAGGGCCGCATCCACACCTCGGCCGCCGGTGTGCTCGTCTTCCCGGAGGTCGACGACCCGGGCGAGGTCGAGATCGACACGAACGACCTGCGCATCGACGTGTACCGGTCCTCCGGCCCGGGCGGCCAGTCCGTGAACACGACCGACTCCGCGGTGCGCATCACCCACCTGCCCACCGGCATCGTGGTGTCGATGCAGAACGAGAAGTCGCAGCTCCAGAACAAGGAGCAGGCGATGCGCGTGCTCCGGGCGCGGCTGCTCGCCGCGCAGCAGGAGGCGGCGGCCGCGGCGGCGGCCGACATCCGGCGTTCCCAGATCCGGACCGTCGACCGGTCGGAGCGGATCCGCACCTACAACTTCCCGGAGAACCGGATCGCGGACCACCGCACCGGCTACAAGGCGTACAACCTCGACCACGTGCTGGCGGGGGACCTGGACCCGGTGGTGCAGTCGGCGATCGACGCCGACGAGGCGGCCCGGCTGGCCGCGGCCGGCGATGCCTGACCGCGTGACCGTGCCGGGTGCTGCCGCCCTGCTGCGCGCGGCGACCGCGACGCTCGCCGACGCGGCGGTGCCGTCGCCCCGGGTGGACGCCGAGGTCCTGCTCGCCCACGTGCTCGGCGTGGACCGCGGCGAGGTGCGACGCCTCGCCCTGCTGGACACCCCGGTCGCGAACACCGTGCCCGACGGCGGTGCCCCGGACGACGGCGCCGTCACCGATCGCTTCGCCCGCCTCGTGGCGCGCCGCGTCCGCCGCGAGCCGCTGCAGCACCTCACCGGGTCGGCCGCGTTCCGGCACCTCGAGCTCGCGGTGGGGCCGGGTGTCTTCGTGCCTCGCCCGGAGACGGAGGAGGTCGCCCAGGTGGCGATCGACGCCGCGGCCCGCGCTGTCGCCGACCGGGGCAGCGCCGTCGTCGTCGACCTGTGCACCGGTTCGGGTGCGATCGCGCTGTCCGTCGCGACGGAGGTCCCGGGGGCGGTCGTGCACGCCGTGGAGCTCGACGCCGCCGCTCACGGGTGGGCGGCGCGCAACGTCGAGACGGTCACGTCCGCCGGGGCCGCCGTCGTGCACCTGGTGCGAGGCGACGCCCGGACGGCCCTGACGGAGCTCGACGGGACCGCCGACGTCGTGGTCTCCAACCCGCCGTACGTACCGCCGGGCGCCGTGCCGCACGACCCGGAGGTCGCCGACCACGACCCGGCGGTGGCGCTCTACGGGCTGGGCGACGACGGGCTCGAGGTGCCCCGCGGGGTGACGGCCGCGGCCGTGCGGCTCCTGCGACCCGGCGGCCTCTACGTCATGGAGCACGCCGAGGTGCAGGCCGAGGCGGCTCGCGCGACCGCCGCCCGTGCGGGGCTGGTGGACGCGGTCACCCGACCGGACCTCGCCGGACGGCCTCGGATGGTCGTCGCGCGGCGACCGACGCGTGCACGGGACGCCCTACGAACCGTGACAGACTGGGACGTGTGAGCAGCGTGCACGACGTCACCGACGCGAACACCTGGGGACCCGGCATCGACGAGGCGGTCAACGCGATCTCCCGCGGCGGACTCGTGGTCCTCCCGACCGACACCGTCTACGGCATCGGGGCCGACGCCTTCGACGCCGCCGCGGTCGCCGCGCTCCTGGCGGCCAAGGGGCGGGGGCGCCAGATGCCGCCGCCGGTGCTCGTGCCGGACGCGCGCACCCTGGACGGGCTGGCGACCGAGGTGCCCGACGCGGCGCGGGCTCTCGTCGAGGCCTTCTGGCCCGGCGGCTTCACCATCATCCTGCGTGCCCAGCCCTCCCTGCAGTGGGACCTGGGGGAGACGCACGGGACCGTGGCCCTGCGCATGCCCGACCACGAGGCCGCGCTGGCGCTGCTGCGTCGCACCGGACCGCTCGCCGTCTCCAGCGCGAACCGCACCGGTCAGGCCGCGGCGCGCGAGGCGGGCGACGCCTTCGAGCAGCTCGGGGACGCCGTCCGCTGCTACCTCGACGGGGGGACCGCGCCCGGTGGTGTGGCGTCCACCATCGTGGACGCGACGGGCGAGCACCTGCGCGTCGCGCGCGACGGCGCCGTGTCCCTGGAGCAGCTCCGTGAGGTCGCGCCCGTGCTGGGCGTCGGCGAGGAGACGAGCGAGGTGCCGGCCGGGTGAGGGCCTACCTCCTGGTCATGCTCATCGCCGCGGCGGTGACGTACCTGGCCACCCCCGGAGCGCGGTGGGTCGCCAACAAGACGAACGCCATCTCCGCCGTCCGCGCGCGCGACGTCCACGTGCTGCCGACGCCGCGCCTCGGTGGCCTGGCGATGCTGCTGGGGATCGTCGTCGCCGTGCTGGTCGCCGGGCAGATGCCGTTCCTCGACGGGGTGGCGGAAGAGCCGCAGGTGCTCGGCATCCTCGGGGGAGCGGTCATCGTCTGCCTGCTCGGGTGGGCCGACGACGTCTGGGACCTCGACTGGATGACCAAGCTGGCCGGCCAGGTGCTCGCCGCCGGCTTCATGGCGTTCAACCAGGTCCAGCTCACGTCGCTGCCGACTCCCGGCGGGCTCACCATCCCGTCGGCCAGGCTGTCGCTGTTCGTCACCGTGCTGGTGGTGGTCGTGGCGATGAACGCCGTGAACTTCGTCGACGGGCTCGACGGGCTGGCGGCCGGGATCGTGGCGATCGGCGGCTCCGCGTTCTTCCTGTACACCTACTCGCTCACGACGCAGGCGAGCCCCACGGACTTCTCGAGCCTCGCGGCCATGATGACGGCCGTGCTGGTCGGCGTCTGTCTCGGCTTCCTGCCGCACAACTTCTACCCGTCGCACATCTTCATGGGCGACTCGGGCTCGATGGTGCTCGGGCTGGTCCTCGCCGGTGCGGCGATCTCGGTGACCGGTCGGATCGACCCGACGATCACCGACGCGCTGTCCGGCGCCCAGCGTGCGCCGCTGTTCATCCCCCTGCTGCTGCCGCTCGCGGTCGCGATGCTGCCGCTGCTCGACATGACGATGGCCGTGGTGCGGCGGCTCGCCGCGGGCAAGTCGCCCATGGCCCCGGACCGGATGCACCTGCACCACCGGATGCTGGCCCTCGGGCACTCGCACCGCCGTGCCGTGCTGATCCTGTACGTCTGGACGGCGGTGTTCGCGTTCGGCGCGTCCGCGTTCGTCCGCTGGCGCTGGCAGGTGGTCCTCGTCTGGTTGCTCGTCGCCGTCGTCGTCGCCCTGCTGCTGACGCTCGGACCGCTGCGCACCAGGGGTCGCTTCCTGGACGACGACGTCGCCTCCGGTGCGTTGCCGACAGCGCAGGTAGCCGCCCCGCCCCCCGTGAAACCGCAGTCGAAGGAGTCGGACCATGACCGCACAGCCACCCGCCCCGGACAACCCTGACGAGCCGGCCGGGGCTCCGGGCCGCTCGTTCGACGAGGTCCAGGCCGGCGAGCGCGCCATGCTGCGCCGCGCGATGCGGTGGACGCTCGTCCTCGTGGGGGCGCTCGTGGTGCTGGGCTCTGCCGTCGGTGTGCTCGTCGCGGGGACCGAAGGGCTCTGGGGTGCTCTCGTCGGAGCCGCGCTCGCCGCGCTCTTCTGCGCCACGACCGTCTGGTCGATGCAGCGCACGGTGGGCAAGCCCCCCACGGTGATGGCTGGCGTGGTCATGGGGACCTGGCTGGCCAAGATCGTCGTGCTGGTCGTCGTCCTGGCCGTGCTGCGGGGTGCCGACTTCTACGACCCGTACGTGCTCTTCGTGGTGCTGGCGATCGGGGCGATCGGTTCCGCGCTGCTCGACTACCTGGCGGTCAAGGGTGCGCGGATGCCATACGTCCAGCCCTGACCCCGTGCCCCGGCCGCCCGCGCGGCCCGCCGGTCGGACGCGAGAAAGTGCGGTCGTTCACAAGGCGCAGGATTGCAGCCTCGGATCGTCGTGGATGTGTCGGAGCACGGCACAGCGTCCGGTAGGCTGTACCCGAATCCATGACGGCCAGGTCCGACGGCGTGCCCACGACCGTGGGAGTGCTGCAAGACCTTCGACCTCCGGGAGTCCTCCTGTTTACGTCAGCGACCCCCACGCTGTTCGCCGCCTCCGAGGGTGAGGGCGGCTTCCACGTGCCGTCCATCGACGAGTTCTTCCCGCCGGCGATCCTCTTCGAGGACACGATCTTCCAGATCGACCGGATCTGGATCATCCGTGTCCTCGCGGTGATCGTGCTGCTCGCGGTCTTCGTCGTCGCCGCCCGGCGGGCCAGGCTCGTGCCCGGCCGGTTCCAGGGCGCCATCGAGATGATCCTCGACTTCGTGCGGGTCCAGATCGCTGAGGAGATCCTCGGCAAGGCGAACGCCCGGCGCTTCGTCCCCATGCTGACGACGATCTTCCTGGCGATCCTCGTCTTCAACATCACGGGGATCATCCCGTTCCTCAACCTGGCGGGAACGTCCCGGATCGGTCTGCCGCTGGTGCTTGCCCTGTGGGTCTTCGCCACCTACTGGTGGGTGGGCATCCGCCAGCACGGGCTCGGCGGCTACCTGAAGAACAACCTCTTCCCGCCCGGCATCCCGTGGCCGATCTACTTCATCGTGACGCCGATCGAGCTGCTGCAGATCCTCGTGGTCCGTCCGCTCTCGCTCGCGCTGCGACTCGCGGCCAACATGATCGCCGGGCACATCATGCTCGTGCTGTGCTTCGCGGCGACGCACTTCTTCCTGCTCGAGGCGGCTCCGGCCCTCAAGGGGATCGGCGTGCTCACGCTCGCCGGCGGTTTCGCCATCACGCTGTTCGAGATCCTGGTGGCGCTGCTGCAGGCGTACATCTTCGCCCTGCTCGCCGCGGTCTACATCAGCCTCTCGCTGGAGGAGGAGCACTGACCTCGCGGTCGGCTCCTCGACTGATCACGCCCACCACCCACACAGACGCAAGTCAGCGACGTCGGACCGCCGGTCCGTCGCCCAACGGAAGGAAACCCAGTGGACGTCACCACCCTCGCCGAGGTCACCGGTAACCTCAACGCTGTCGGCTACGGCCTCGCCGCCGTCGGCCCGGGCATCGGCCTCGGTATCCTCATCGGCAAGACCATCGAGGGCATGGCCCGTCAGCCCGAGGTCGCCGGCCAGCTGCGCGCCACCATGTTCCTCGGTGTCGCGTTCGTCGAGCTCCTCGCGCTCCTCGGCCTCGTCGCCGGCTTCCTGTTCCCGGCCGCGTGATGGCGGCGGCGCAGAACGCCGCCCCGGTCATCGTGGCGGCGGAGGGGACCGCGGAGGGCATCGACCTCTTCATCCCCGCCTGGTACGACATCATCTGGTCGTCGGTCGTCATGCTCGTCATCGCCGTCGTCTTCTACAAGTACGTGCTGCCGAAGTTCCAGGCCGTCCTGGACGAGCGCACGGCGAAGATCGAGGGCGGCCTCGCCAAGGCCGAGAAGGCGCAGGAGGAGGCCGCGGCAGCGCTGGCGGAGTACCACCAGCAGCTCGCCGAGGCTCGCGCCGAGGCGTCGAAGACCCGCGAGGAGGCCCGCGCCGAGGGCACGGCCATCGTCGCGGAGCTGAAGACGAAGGCCAGCGACGAGGCGGCGCGTATCGTCGAGACCGCACACCGGCAGATCGAGGCCGAGCGGCAGTCCGCGGCGGTCTCGCTGCGGGCCGAGGTCGGCACGCTGGCCACCGAGCTCGCGTCGAAGATCGTCGGCGAGTCCCTCGAGGACAGCGCGCGCCAGTCGCGCGTGGTCGACCGGTTCCTCGACGAGCTCGAGGCGGACCAGTCGGCGACGACGAGCGTCAAGGAGGGCTGATGCGAGGAACGAGCGGAGCATCGCTGGCGGCCGCCCAGGAGCGGCTCGAGCCGGTGCTGCGGTCCGCGGCCGGCGAGTCGGTCACGCTCGGTGAGCAGCTGTTCGCCGTCGTGACCGCGCTCGACGAGTCCGGTGCGCTGCGCCGCTCGCTCGCGGACCCGTCGCGGAACGGTGAGGACAAGGCACGCCTCGTGTCGGCCGTGCTGACCGGGTTCGACGAGCGTGTGGTCGACCTCGTGTCGGGTCTCACCCGGTCGCGCTGGTCGAGCGACGCCGACCTGGTCGACGCCGTCGAGCGGCTCGGCGTGGACGCGCTGCTGGCCGCGGCGGAGTCGCGCGGTGCGCTCGAGACGGTGGAGGACGAGCTCTTCCGCCTGACGCGTGCGCTGGTCGGTCAGCGCGAGGCCCGGCAGATCCTGTCCGACGAGACCACCGACCCGGCCCGCCGCACGGCGCTGGTCGACGCGCTGGTCGAAGGCAAGGTCGACGAGGTCACGCTGGCGCTGGTGCGTCGCGCGACCACGACGCTGCGCGGCCGCCGGTTCGTGCCGACGCTCACGTGGTACGGGGACGTGGCGGCCGAGCGCCGCCAGCGCCTCGTCGCCACCGTGACGAGCGGCTCGGTGCTGACCGGGGCGCAGGAGCAGCGTCTCGGCGAGATCCTCGAGCGCGCCTACGGCCGCCCCGTGCAGCTCAACGTGACGGTCGACCCGGCCGTCGTGGGCGGGCTGCGAATCCAGGTCGGCGCAGACGTCGTCGACTCCACCGTGCTGTCCCGCCTGGCTGACGCCCGTCGCCGGCTGGCCGGCTGATCCATTCGACGCCCAGCCGGCCACCGGTCGGCGCAGATGAACGTTCGGTCGCAGACGCGGCCACGACAGGAGAAGAGCAATGGCTGAGCTGACGATCAGGCCGGAGGAGATCCGCGCCGCTCTGGACAGCTTCGTGAAGTCCTACGAGCCCGAGGGCGCGGTGACCGAGGAGGTCGGCCGCGTCACCTTCGCCGCCGACGGTATCGCCAATGTCGAGGGCCTTCCCGGCGCCATGGCCAACGAGCTGCTTCGTTTCGAGGACGGCACGCTGGGCCTTGCGCTGAACCTGGACGTGCGCACGATCGGTGTCGTCGTCCTGGGCGAGTTCACCGGCATCGAGGAGGGCCAGGAGGTCCGCCGTACCGGTGAGGTGCTCTCGGTCCCGGTCGGCGAGGGCTACCTGGGCCGCGTCGTCGACCCGCTGGGCAACCCGATCGACGGCCTCGGCGAGATCGAGACCGACGGTCGCCGCGCCCTGGAGCTCCAGGCGCCCGGCGTGATGCAGCGCAAGTCGGTGCACGAGCCGCTGCAGACCGGCATCAAGGCGATCGACTCGATGATCCCCGTGGGCCGTGGCCAGCGACAGCTGATCATCGGCGACCGCCAGACCGGCAAGACGGCGATCGCGGTCGACACGATCATCAACCAGAAGGCCAACTGGGAGTCGGGCGACCCGACGAAGCAGGTTCGCTGCATCTACGTCGCCATCGGCCAGAAGGGCTCGACGATCGCCTCCGTGCGCGGCGCCCTCGAGGAGGCCGGCGCGCTCGACTACACGACGATCGTGGCCGCCCCGGCGTCCGACCCGGCCGGTTTCAAGTACCTCGCCCCGTACACCGGCTCGGCCATCGGCCAGCACTGGATGTACGACGGCAAGCACGTCCTCATCATCTTCGACGACCTGTCGAAGCAGGCGGACGCCTACCGCGCCGTGTCGCTGCTGCTGCGCCGTCCGCCGGGCCGCGAGGCGTACCCCGGCGACGTCTTCTACCTGCACTCCCGCCTCCTCGAGCGTTGCGCCAAGCTCTCGGACGAGCTCGGTGCCGGTTCGATGACGGGTCTGCCGATCATCGAGACGAAGGCGAACGACGTGTCGGCCTTCATCCCGACCAACGTCATCTCCATCACCGACGGGCAGATCTTCCTGCAGTCGGACCTCTTCAACGCCGACCAGCGCCCGGCCGTCGACGTCGGTATCTCCGTCTCCCGAGTCGGTGGTGACGCACAGGTCAAGGCGATGAAGAAGGTCTCCGGCACGCTGAAGCTCGAACTCGCGCAGTACCGCTCGCTCGAGGCCTTCGCGATGTTCGCCTCCGACCTCGACGCCGCGTCGCGCGGCCAGCTCGCCCGTGGTGCGGTGCTCATGGAGCTGCTCAAGCAGCCGCAGTACACGCCGTACCCGGTCGAGGAGCAGGTCGCGTCCATCTGGGCCGGCACCAAGGGCAAGATCGACGACGTTCCCGTGCCGGACGTCAAGCGGTTCGAGTCTGAGCTGCTCGACCACCTGCGCCGCAACACCGACGTCTTCACCACGATCGAGAAGACGGGCAAGCTGGAGCAGGAGACGGAGGACGCGCTCGCCGCGGCCGTGGACGACTTCCGCAACGGGTTCCTCAAGGGCGACGGGAGCCCGCTCGTCGGTGGCGACACCGCGGACGAGGAGACCGACGTCGAGCAGGAGCAGCTCGTCGTGCAGAAGAAGGCTTGATCGTATGGCCGGAGGATCCCAGCGCGTCTACAAGCAGCGGATCAAGTCGACGCAGTCGCTGAAGAAGATGTTCCGCGCGCAGGAGCTGATCGCGGCGTCCCGCATCAGCAAGGCGCGCGGTCGCACCGCGGCGGCGGCCCCGTACGAGCGGGCGATCACCCGTGCCGTCTCGGCGGTCGCGACGCACACGTCGATGGATCACCCGCTGACGAGCGAGCGGCCCGACACGAACCGGGTCGCGGTCCTCGTGATCGCCTCGGACCGTGGCATGGCCGGCTCCTACTCGGCGTCGCTCATCCGTGAGTCGGAGCGTCTGGTCGCCCAGCTCACGGCCGAGGGCAAGGAGGTCAGCCTCTACGCCGCCGGCCGCCGGGCGATCTCGTTCTACCGCTACCGAGGGCGCGAGCTCGCCGGTCAGTGGTCGTACGGCTCGGACCACCCGCAGTCGGACACGGCCACGGAGATCGCGGACACCCTCCTCGGGGCGTTCCTCGCGCCGGTGGCCGAGGGCGGTGTGGGCGAGCTGCACGTCGTGTACACGCAGTTCGTCAACATGGTCACCCAGCGACCGCGCGTCGTGCGGATGCTGCCGCTCGAGGTCGTCGAGGGCGTCGCCGTCCCCGGCGAGCACGAGACGTTGCCGCTGTACGACTTCGAGCCGTCGCCCGAGCAGGTGCTCGACTCCCTGCTCCCGAGGTACGTGCGCAGCCGGATCTTCAGCTTCATGCTCGACGCCGCTGCCTCCGAGCTGGCTTCCCGCCAGCGCGCGATGCACACGGCGACGGACAACGCCGAGGACCTGATCCGTACCTACACGCGCCTGGCGAACCAGGCCCGCCAGGCGGACATCACCCAGGAGATCAGCGAGATCGTCTCGGGTGCTGACGCCCTCGCGGCATCGTGACGACCACCCGCGCACGACGCCGTCGACCGACGAACTCACACCCGAACCTTTCGAAGCGAGGCAAGCAATGACCGCCACCACCGTGGACTCACGCGGCGCGGCCCCGGCTGAGCCGGCAACTGGCCGCGTTGCCCGCGTGATCGGCCCTGTCGTCGACATCGAGTTCCCCGAGGACTCGATCCCCGACATCTACAACGCCCTGACCGTCGAGCTGGACCTGTCCGGCATGGGCGAGGGGGAGAACAAGTTCACCCTCACCCTCGAGACCGCCCAGCACCTCGGCGACTCGCTCATCCGTGCGATCGCGCTGAAGCCGACCGACGGCCTCGTCCGCGGCGCCGTGGTCACGGACACCGGTGAGCCGATCTCGGTGCCCGTCGGTGACGTCACCAAGGGCAAGGTCTTCAACGTCACGGGCGAGGTCCTCAACCTCGCCGAGGGCGAGGAGCTCGAGGTCACCGAGCGCTGGCCGATCCACCGCAAGCCGCCGAGCTTCGACCAGCTCGAGTCGAAGACGCAGATGTTCGAGACGGGCATCAAGTCGATCGACCTCCTCACCCCGTACGTGCTGGGTGGGAAGATCGGTCTGTTCGGTGGTGCGGGCGTCGGCAAGACCGTCCTCATCCAGGAGATGATCCAGCGCGTGGCGCAGGACCACGGTGGTGTCTCGGTGTTCGCCGGTGTCGGTGAGCGCACCCGTGAGGGCAACGACCTCATCGCCGAGATGGAGGAGGCGGGCGTCTTCGACAAGACCGCCCTGGTCTTCGGCCAGATGGACGAGCCGCCGGGCACGCGCCTGCGGGTCGCGCTGTCCGCGCTCACGATGGCGGAGTACTTCCGCGACGTGCGCAAGCAGGACGTGCTGCTCTTCATCGACAACATCTTCCGCTTCACGCAGGCGGGTTCCGAGGTCTCGACGCTGCTCGGCCGCATGCCGTCCGCCGTCGGCTACCAGCCGAACCTCGCGGACGAGATGGGCATCCTGCAGGAGCGCATCACCTCGACGCGTGGGCACTCGATCACCTCGCTGCAGGCGATCTACGTGCCGGCCGACGACTACACGGACCCGGCGCCGGCGACCACGTTCGCCCACCTGGACGCGACGACCGAGCTGTCGCGAGAGATCGCCTCGAAGGGTCTGTACCCCGCGATCGACCCGCTCACCTCGACGTCCCGCATCCTCGACCCGCGCTACGTGGGTCAGGAGCACTACGACGTCGCGACGAACGTCAAGCAGATCCTCCAGCGCAACAAGGAGCTGCAGGACATCATCGCGATCCTCGGTGTGGACGAGCTCTCGGAGGAGGACAAGACGCTGGTGGCGCGTGCGCGTCGCATCCAGCAGTTCCTCTCCCAGAACACCTACATGGCCAAGAAGTTCACGGGCGTCGAGGGTTCGACCGTGCCGCTGAGCGAGACCATCGAGGCGTTCAAGAAGATCTCGGAGGGCGAGTTCGACCACGTGGCCGAGCAGGCCTTCTACAACATCGGTGGGCTCGAGGACCTCGAGCAGAACTGGGCGCGCATCCAGAAGGAGTACGGGGCCTGAGCCCTCGTCCTCGGACGCCCCCGCGTCGTCCTGCCGGCCCGGTCACGGGTCGGCAGGACGACGTGCCACCCTCGACTGAAGAACCCGGGAGCCCGACATGGCAGAGCTGAACGTCGACCTCGTCGCAGCCGACCGCAAGGTCTGGTCCGGCGCGGCGCGCGAGGTCAGCGCCCCGTCCGCCGACGGTCAGATCGGCATCCTCGCCGGCCACACGCCGCTGCTCGCCGTGCTGCGACCCGGCACCGTGAAGGTCTCCACCGCGCCTGGACAGGTCGCGGTCGAGGCGCAGGTGAGCGGAGGCTTCGTCTCGGTGGACGCGAACGTCGTGACGATCGTCGTCGACCAGATCACCGAGGTCTCCGGCCGCGAGAGCTCGCTGGCCTGAGGCGGGCCGCACGGTGGGGTACACGCTCGGGGTCGTCATCGCGGTCGCGGTGGTGCTCGCCCTCGGGCTGGTGCTCGGAGCATCACGCCTGCGCACGCTCTCGCGCCGCGTGGGTTCCTTCCCGTGCGGCGCCCGGCCGGCGCGGCCCCAGGCGCCGTGGTCGGCCGGCATCGCCCAGTACGGCGTCGGGCGGATCGACTGGTGGCGCTGCTGGTCGCTCGCTCCGCGCCCGACCCGCACCTGGCACCGCGACCGGCTCACCGTGACCGGTCGCGCCCCGCTGGACCAGGCGGGCCAGGTCGACCAGTACCTCGTCCGCTGCCGCTACGACGGTGTCGACTTCGAGCTGACCATGTCCTCGGGCGCCTACGCCGGTCTCGCGTCGTGGCTCGAGTCCGCACCTCCGGGCCGCCGCGGCCTCGTCGTCTGACCGACCACACCGCACCCGAAGGGGGACCGTGCGACTCGTCGTCGCCCGCTGCTCGGCTCGTTACACCGGCCGACTCAACGCGCACCTGCCGCAGGCCACGCGCCTGCTCGTCGTCAAGAGCGACGGGAGCGTGCTGCTCCACTCCGACGGCGGGTCGTACAAGCCGTTGAACTGGATGAGCCCGCCCTGCACGCTGACCGTCTCGGAGCCGGACGCGGAGGCGGCCGACCGCGGCGTGACCGCCGTGTGGACCGTGCAGCACCAGAAGTCGGACGACCGCCTGGAGATCGACCTGCACGAGGTGCACCACGACTCGGCGCACGACCTGGGCGTCGACCCCGGCCTGGTGAAGGACGGCGTCGAGGCGCACCTCCAGGAGCTGCTCGCCGCCCAGATCGAGCTCCTCGGCACGGGCCACACGCTGGTCCGCCGCGAGTACATGACGGCGATCGGTCCGGTCGACATCCTCGCCAAGGACGCCGAGGGCGGGACGGTCGCGATCGAGATCAAGCGCCGGGGCGAGATCGACGGCGTCGAACAGCTCACGCGCTACCTGGACCTACTCAACCGGGACCCCCTGCTGGCCCCGGTACGGGGCGTCTTCGCGGCGCAGGAGATCAAGCCGCAGGCCCGGGTCCTCGCGACCGACCGGGGGATCGGCTGCCTCCTCCTCGACTACGACGCGATGCGCGGCGTCGACGACGCGGACTCCCGCCTCTTCTGAGCGACGGTTCGCGACGGTTCGGCAGGAAAGCTACCTAACCACTCCGCCGTGGTGCAGGATGGAGGGATGGCCCTCGAACCTCCTCCGCCGCCGCCGACCGACACGCCCTCCGCACCGGCGGTCTTCGCCGTCCGTGGGGACGTCGTCACGCCGACGGCCCTCGTCCCCGACGCCGCCGTCGTCGTCGCGGGGGACCGCATCGTGTGGGTCGGCCCGCTGGAGGATGCCGCCGCGGCCGGGGTGGGCGACGCCGTGCGGGCTGCCGACGAGCCGGCGCCGGGGACGTACGTCCTCCCCGGTCTCGTGGACCTGCACGACCACGGTGGCGGTGGCGCGAGCTTCCCGGACGCCACGACGTACGACGAGGCGATGACCGCCGTCCACGAGCACCGCAGGCACGGCACGACGACGATGCTCGCCTCGCTGGTGACCGCCGACCGCGCCACGCTCCTGGCGCGGGCCGCCGTCCTCGCGGACCTGGCCGACGACGGGGAGATCGCCGGGATCCACGCCGAGGGACCCTTCCTGGCGCCCGCCCGCCGCGGCGCCCACGACCCCGCGCACCTGCTGACCGGTGACGTCACGCTGGTGCGCGAGCTGGCCGAGGCCTCCCGCGGTCACCTGCGCACGATGACGATCGCTCCCGACGTCGAGGGCGTCGCCGGGGCCGGCGGGGTCGCCGACGCGCTCGTGCGTGCCGGCGTCGTCCCGTCGATCGGTCACACCGACGCGACGACGCAGGAGGCCGAGGATCTCGTCGCCCAGGTCGTCGCGCGGCTGCGTGCCGCCGAGGTGCCGCGCCGGATGACGGCGACGCACCTGTTCAACGCCATGCGGCCGCTGCACCACCGCGACGCCGGACCGATCCCGGCCTGTCTCGCCGCCGCGCGCAGCGGGAACCTCGTCGTGGAGCTCGTCGCGGACGGCGTGCACCTCGACCCGGCGCTGGTCCGCACCCTGCTCCAGACCGTGGGCGTCGACCAGGTCGCGCTCGTCACCGACGCCATGGCAGCGGCCGGCATGGCGGACGGTGCCTACGACCTCGGGCCGATGTCGGTCACCGTGACCGACGGCGTCGCGCGCGTCGTCGACGCCGACCACCCCGAGGGTGGAGCCATCGCCGGCGGTACCGCCCACCTCGTCGACGTCGTCCGTGCCACGGTCGCGGCGGGCGTCCCGCTCGCGGTGGCGGTGCGGTGCGCGTCGTGGGTGCCTGCTGGGGTGCTGGGGCTCGACGACGTCGGCGGTCTGGTCGCGGGCCGCCGCGCCGATCTCCTCGTGACCGACCGGGAGCTCGTGGTGCAGCACGTGTGCCGGGGCGGTCGGAGGGTCTGAGCCTCAGGCGCTGATCGTCGCCAGGCGCGTCCCTGGTGGCAGCGTGACGCGGAGGTCGACGGGCCCGGCGGGGGCGTCCCCGAGTGCGACCGACGTCTCCTGCCAGCGGTAGCGGGCGTCGCTGCCGGTGGGTCGGGGCGCCGCGACCGACGCGAGCGGCAGCCACGGCGCCCCGGAGTCGCCGGCAGGACGCCAGGCCAGATCCACCCGGGACGCGGCCGGTCGTCGGGTCGCGAGACGCAGGCGCAGGACGCTGCACCCGGCGAGGTCCACGCCGTCGTACCGCACGACGCCGGGGGAGCCGGCGCCGGCCGGCGTCTCGACGCAGGCGCCGGACTCCCGGCTCAGGTCGCCCACGACCACGCCGCTGCCGGTGTGGAACGCATGGCCGTGCAGGGGTCCGTCGGCGATCCGTCGCGTGCGCGGGCCGCTACCGGTGACGCGCAGGGTGGACCGGACCGGCAGGTCGGCGGCCGACGGACCTGCGGCGAGGGCGTACGAGCCGGGCTGCACCCGCAGCGCCCCGACGTGCACCCAGTCCGCGGGGGCACCGGGAACCTGCTCGGCGACGTCCCAGACGGCCAGCCGGGCGACGTCGAAGGCGAGCGTCACCTCGCGGGCCTCACCCGGCGCCAGCACGACGCGGTCGTGGGCGACGAGCACGCGCCGCGGGCCGGGGACGGGCAGCTCGCCGGGCAGCGCGTAGAGCTGGACGAGCTCGTGCGCCGGTCGTGCGCCGGTGTTGCGCAGGGAGACCCGCACCTGGACCGCGTGCTCCGGGTCGGACGGCGCGTCCCCGTACGCGGGGTGCCGGTGCGTCGGTCCGGGGGCGTCGACGTCGGGCCGCTCGACGGCCAGGCCGGTGTACTCGACCGTGGTGTACGTCAGTCCGTGGCCGAACGCGAAGGCGGGCTCCGCGTCGGCGTACCGGTAGGTGGCGCGCTGGGCGGCGAGGTCGTGGTCGAGCAGGTCGCCGGGGTCGGTCTCGGCCGCGGGCCAGGTCTGGGCGAGCCGCCCGGTGGGCTCCATGTCGCCGACGAGGACGTCGGCGACCCCGTGCCCCAGCTCCTGCCCGCCGTGGGCGGACCACAGCACCGCGCGGGCGTCGGCGGTCTCCGGGCCGAGCACGTACGGGTAGCTCGAGACGAGCGCGAGCACGGCGTCGGGGTGCTCCTCGCGGGCGGTGCGCCACACCTCGACCGCGGCGTCGGGCAGGCGCAGATGGGGTCGGTCCTCCGTCTCCCGGCCGGACAGGTGGGGGTCGTTGCCGACGACCACGACGACGGCGTCGGCCCGGGCGGCGGCCGCAGCGACGGAAACATGCCCGGAGCGGACGGTGCGAGCGGTGAAGCGTTCCGCCTCGGCGGCACCGTGCGCCTCGGCGACGACCAGGCCGGAGCCGTGCTGGACGCGCAGCCATCGCCCCGAGCCGACGTGCTGGAGGGACCAGCTGCCGTCGGCATGGTGGTGGCGGCGGAAGCTCTCCTGGGCGACCCAGCCGCCGACCCGCCGTGCGGTGGCACGCACGATCCATCCGGCCCCGGTGAGCAGCCGGTCGTGCGAGACCGAGCGCAGGGTGAGCAGGCCGTCCCCCCAGTCCGTGACCTCGAGGTGGGTAGCGGGTGCGGCGTCGGGCGACGCGGCCACCAGCACGGGGCCTTCGTCGTCGTCGGTGACGGTCAGGTAGGCGTGCGCCGTGGTCGACCGTAGGGCCAGGACGTCCGCGCCGGTCGTCACGGTGACCTCGGCGTCCGGCCACCGCTCGCGCAGCGCGGTGCCGACGCCGACGGCGTACGGCGGCGTGCCGGAGTACCAGTCGGTGAGCACGCGGTCGGCGAGCGGGCCGACGACCGCGACGTGGCCCGGTGCCGCCGGCTGGCCCAGGGGCAGCACGTCCGCGTTGCGCAGCAGCACCACCGCGCGGGCGGCGGCCTCCCGGGCGAGCGCCCGGTGCGCGGGCGGGTCGATCGCTCCCGGGCCGATCTGCGCGTACGGGTCGGCGTCGCCGTCGAGCTCCCCGGTGCGCAGGCGCAGCTCGAGGAGCCGGAGCACGGCCCGGTCCACGTGCTCGGCGCTGACGAGCCCCTGGTCGAGGGCGTGGGTGATCCGTTCGACGGTGGGTCCGGCGTCGGCGTCGTTGTCGGTGAAGGAGTCCACCCCGGCCCGCAAGGCTGCCGCGTGCGAGGTGACGTGGTCGTCGAAGTAGCGCTCGCCGGTGACCAGGTTGGTGGGTGCCGCAGCGTCGGAGACGACGGCGAGCGAGCCGTCGAGCGATCCGCCGGTCCAGCGGCGCAGCTCGTCGAGCAGCTCGCCGGAGACGTGGCACGGCCGGCCGTCGACGAGGTTGTAGGCGGGCATGACGGCGCCGACGACGCCGGCCTCGACGGGCCCGCGGTAGGCGGCCAGCTCGTGCTCGTGGAGCGTGCGCAGGGTGAGGTTCGAGCTCGTCGCCGCCCGGTCCGTCTCGTGGTCGTACCCGAGGAAGTGCTTGAGGGTCGGAACCGTCTTCCACACCCGGTGGCTGCCCCGCAGCCCGGCCGCGTAGGCGGCGCCCAGGTGCGCGGTGAGGTGGGCGTCCTCGGACCAGCCCTCCTCGGTGCGACCCCAGCGGGGGTGGCGCAACGGGTTCACCACGGGCGCCCACACGTTGAGGCTGACCGTGGGGTCGGCGGCGTGCTTGGCCCGCACCTCGGTGGCGACCGCGTCCCCGACGCGGCGCAGCAGGTCGGTGTCCCAGGTGGCGGCGAGGCCGACCGGTTGCGGGAACACCGTCGCGGTGCCCAGCCAGGCCACGCCGTGGAGGCCCTCGGTGCCGGTGCGGAACGGGCCCAGGCCGAGGCGGTCGACGGCGGGAGAGACCTGGTGGAGCATCGCGACGCGCTCGCCCGGGTCGAGGCGGCCGAGCAGGTCGAGCGCGCGTTCGGCCAGCGGCAGGGTGGGGTCGCGGAAGGGGTGGGTCACGACGGCGTGATCCTTTCCATCAAGATCGAAACGGTTCGACAACATGGGGGCCCGTAGGGCGCGTGGCCAGACACTACGGCATGGCTCGCGGTCACGCCGTCCTCGGTTCTCGGCACGGCCGGTCCGGGCCGGCGCGCGAACATCCGTGCGGCCAAGCGGCCGTCGCACGGATTCCGGGCGAGGTGTTGTCAGGGGCGGTGGAGGTGGCTACGCTGCGATGTCGAAGCGCTTCGACGGAGAATCGCGGAGCAGTTGTCTGCACGGCGCCAACGGGTGCCGTGGTGTCCACGAAGGAGTGTCCGCATGACGACGAAGTCTCCCGGAACCTCGCCGGCCCGGTATCGGGTCGGCCGCAGAGGGTTTCTCGGCCTGATGGGACTCGGTGCCGCGGCGATCGGTACGCCGTCGCTGCTCGCCGCCTGCAGCAGCGGTGGTGGAGCCGTCGGCTCGGCCGGTGGCGGAGGAGCGGTGAGCACCGGCGTGCTGCCGAACTACCTGCCGATCGAGTACATCGCGCCCGACTTCCCGGGCGTCAACGGCTCGACGGTCGGCTACTCCTCCATCCCGAGCGACCTGGTCAAGGCATTCTCCGCGCCGCCGGGAGCCGGCAGCAGCTTCACGGCCATGACGCCGCTGTGGGGCACGATCCCGCCCACGGAGGGCAACCAGTACTACGACGCCGTCAACGAGGCGCTCGGCTCGACCATCCGGTTCCAGATCTCCGACGGCAACACCTACGGTGACAAGCTCGCCGCCGTCCTGGCCTCCGCCGACGACGTCCCGGACTGGGTCAGCATCCCCACCTGGAACGTGCCGCCACGGTTCACCGAGGCCGTCGAGGGCCTCTTCGAGGACCTGACCCCGTACCTGTCCGGCGCCAACGTCGAGAAGTACAAGAACCTCGCCAACATCCCCACCGACGTGTGGAAGTTCTGCGTCTTCAACGACAAGCTCTACGCCCTGCCGTTCCCCGGCGAGGTCATCAACAACGCCATCTTCTATCGCAAGGACATCCTCGACGGGCTCGGCATCGCGGACCAGCCCACCGACGCCCAGGGCCTGCTGGACCTGGCCAAGGAGCTCACGAGCCCCGGGGAGCAGCGCTGGGGCTGCGAGGACCTCTGGGGCGCCGCCACGATGATGTTCGCCGTCCCCGAGAAGTGGACGCAGGACGACGCGGGCAACCTGGTCCACCGCATCGAGACCGAGCAGTACCGTGCCGCGCTGGAGTGGCACGTCGCCCTCTACGCCTCCGGTGCCGTCCACCCGGACGCGGTCGCCGACAAGACGGAGGAGTCCAAGCAGCGGTTCGAGTCGGGTGAGTCGCTCATCGCGACCGACGGCGTGGGCGGCTGGCACGAGGCGCTGTCGCGCCAGCTCCAGTCGAACCCCGGCTACGACCAGCAGGCGTTCGCTCCCATCGCGGCCGACGGCGGCACCCCGGTCCTCTACAAGAGCGCCCCGGCCAACATCTTCTCGTTCCTCCGGAAGAGTGACGACCCGGCCAGGATCGAGGAGCTCCTCGCGGTGGCCGACTTCCTCGCGGCGCCGTTCGGCACCGAGGAGTACCACCTCGTCAACTTCGGCGTCGAGGGCGTGCACTACGAGACGGACGGCGACGGCCTGCCGGTGGCGACCGACCTGGCCGCGACCGAGCTGCAGCCCACCTACACCTTCCTCGTCGACCCGCCCGTGGTGAACACCAAGGTCCAGTACCCCGGCTTCGTCGAGGACTACTGCACGTGGATGGCGGACGCGGCGCAGTACCTCGTCGACCCGCTGTTCTACGGCATGCAGATCAGCGAGCCGAGCCGGTTCGCCGCGCTGGACGCCCCGTTCGAGGATCTCGAGAAGGACGTCTCCCGCGGTCGCAAGTCGATGGCGGACATGGACGAGGCGATCGAGACGTGGCGAGCGTCCGGCGGCGACGAGCTGCGGCAGTTCTACCAGGACATCCTGGACGCGCAGTGACGTACGGCTCGTCCCAGGACGTCCGCGGCCGGGGGGACGCGGACGACCCGGCGCTCGCGACGGTCGCACCGGCCGCCGCGAGCGCCGCGGCCGGCACCGCCGCCCCGACGCTCGCGACCGGGGGCCCGACCGCCCCGCCCCGTCGGAAGGTCTCGTGGCGGGCACGGTTCGCCCGTGACCGGTCACTGATCATCATGACGATGCCGGCCGTGCTCCTGCTGCTCGTGTTCGCCTACGTGCCCATCGCGGGCAACGTCGTCGCCTGGCAGGACTACTCGCCGTTCCTCGGGATCGCGGACAGCCAGTGGGTCGGCTGGTACAACTTCCAGCGGCTGTTCGTCAACGCCGCGTTCTGGCACGCGGTGGGCAACACCCTGCTCATCACGGCGTTCCAGCTCGTCTTCTTCTTCCCGATCCCCATCGCGATGGCGCTGCTGCTCAACAGCGTGATGACGCCCCGGGTGCGGACCACGATCCAGTCGATCGTGTACCTGCCGCACTTCTTCTCGTGGGTGATCGTGGTGACGGTCTTCCAGCAGCTCTTCGGCGGCGCCGGGTTCGTGGCCCAGCGGCTGGCCGACCTGGGCTACGACGGGTTCGACCTGATGACGAACCCAGACACGTTCCTGGTGCTCATCACCATGCAGAGCGTCTGGAAGGACGCCGGGTGGGGGATGATCATCTTCCTGGCGGCCCTGTCCACCATCGACCCGGCGCTCTACGAGGCCTCCGTGGTGGACGGTGCCGACCGCTGGCGTCGCATCTGGCACATCACGCTGCCCGCGCTGCGGCCCGTCATCATCCTGCTGCTCATCCTGCGGCTCGGCGACGCGCTGACGGTCGGCTTCGAGCAGCTCATCCTGCAACGAGGAGCGGTCGGCGTGGACGCCTCCGAGGTCCTCGACACGTTCGTCTACTACCAGGGCGTCATCAACGGCGACTGGTCCTTCGCGGCGGCGGCCGGGCTCCTCAAGGGCATCGTCTCGCTCGTGCTCGTCGTCGGTGCCAACAAGCTCGCCCACGTGTTCGGCGAGGCGGGGGTGTACAAGCGCGCATGACTTCCACGACACACGTCCCGTCCCCGAGAACCGCCGGGGACACCTCGCGCCCGACGGCGGCCCGCCGTCGTCGGCGCTCCAAGCACCGGGCCGTCTGGGAGGAGGCCCCGGGGCCGGTCGGGTTCACCGGCAAGGTGGTCCTGCTGGCGTTCATCGTGCTGGCCGTGGCGTTCCCCCTCTACACGATCATGCTCACGAGCGTCTCGACGCAGGCGGACGTCACGCGCTCCGGCGGTCTGGTCACGGTGCCCGGCGAGCTGTCGCTGGCGGCCTACGAGCAGATCCTCTCGGGCGGCATCGTCACGCGGGCCGCGCTGGTGTCGATCGGCATCACCGCGGTCGGCACCCTGTTGTCGACGGTCGTCTCCGTGCTGGCGGCGTTCGGGCTCTCCCGGCCCGGCTCGTTCGGCCACCGACCGCTGCTGTTCGTCCTGCTGATCACCATGTTCTTCGGCGCCGGGATGATCCCGACCTACCTGCTGGTCTCGGCGCTGGGGCTGATCGACTCCTACTGGGCGCTGATCCTGCCGACGGCGGTCTCGGCGTTCAACGTGCTCATCCTGCGGTCGTTCTTCATGGGCATCGACCCCGCCATCACCGACGCCGCCCGGATCGACGGGGCGGGGGACTGGCGGGTCCTGTTCCAGATCGTCACGCCGATGTCCAAGGCGGCGATCGCCGTCGTCGCCCTGTTCTACGGGGTGGGGTACTGGAACGCGTTCTTCAACGCGATGCTGTACATCAACGACAATGCCAAGTGGCCGCTGCAGCTGGTGCTGCGCTCGTACGTGCTGCAGGGGGCGACCCTGCCAGGGTCGGGTACGGGGCAGGTCGACGTCGCCACGGGTGCCGTGACGGGCCTGCCGGTGAAGATGGCGGTGCTGGTGCTGGCCGTGGTCCCGATCCTGTTGGTCTACCCGTTCGTCCAGCGGCACTTCACCAAGGGCGTCATCTTCGGGGCCATCAAGGGGTGAGCCGCGCGGGCGAGGCGCCGCGTCAGACGTCGACCTCGGCACGGGCGTACGGCCCCGGGGCGGAGCTGCCGCGCTCGGTGAGCACCGGGGCGAGGAGCCGGGTCTCGGACGGGTGGGTGCCGTCGAGACGCGTCATCGCCATCTCGACCGCCACCGCACCGATCACCTCGCCGGGGATGTCGATGCTCGTCATCGGCACGTGCTGCGCCAGCGCCGTGTCGTGCGGGCACACGGCGACCACCGAGGTGTCCCGTCCCACGATCCGCCCCCGCTCGCGCAACCGGTCCAGGACGTGCGGGAGCGCCCGCTCGTTGTGCACCACGAACCCTGAGGTCTCCGGCGCGCGGTCGAGCAACGCGTCGACGGCCGTCCGGGCGCCGTCGGGCGTGGGCTCGCAAGGCTCCACCGTGCCGGTCAGCGCGTTCTCGTCGCACTCGGCGGTGAAGCCGCGGTGCACGCGGTCCGCGTACGAGGTGTGCCGGGCCATCACCTCGGGAGGGGACCCGATGAGGGCGACGTCGCGGTGACCCGTCTGCCGCAGGTGCCGGGCGGCGAGACGCCCGGTCGCCTCGAAGTCCAGGTCGACGCAGCTCAGGCCGTCCGCCTCACGGGGCAGGCCGATCAGGACGGCGGGCTGCTTGAGCGCGCCGAGCACGGGGATGCGCCGGTCCTCGGCCTCGACGTCCATGACGATGATCGCGTCGACCATGGAACCCGCGGCCACCCGCTCGATCCCGCCGATGTCGTCCTGGGTGAGCAGGAGCACGTCGTGCTCGAACTCCTTGGCGCGCGAGACCACCCCGGCCACGAACTGCATGATGACCGACACGTCGACCCCGGACCGCAGCGGGGCCATGAGGCCGATGACGCTGGTCCGCCGGGAGGCCAGCGCCCGCGCACCCATGTGCGGGCGGTAGCCGAGCTCGGCGATGGCCTGCTCGACGCGGCGCCGGGTCGGCGGGGAGATCGACCGCTTGCCGGACAGCACGTACGACACCGTGGACGACGAGACCTCGGCCGCGCGGGCGACGTCCTCGATGGTGGCCATGGTCAGCTCCTCGCGGTCGGTGCGGCGGACTCGGGTCCGGTGAGGCTCACGGTAGCGCCCCGCAGGAGCCGTTCCGTCGTGGACGGCGCTCCCGGCCGGGTGATCATCACCTCGGTGTCGCAGGTGGCGTGCAGGGCGGCCGAGGTGAGCCGACCGCCACGCCAGTCGACGTCGACGACGACACCGCCACGAGCGCGCAGCCCGCGGACGCTGCCGTCGGGCCAGCCGGCGGGCAGGGCGGGCAGCAGGTCGATCCGGACGGACCGGCCGGCCCTGCGGTGGGACTGGACCAGCATCTCGGCCACGCCCGCGGTCAGACCGCAGTTGCCGTCCATCTGGTAGGGCGGGTGTGCGCTGAACAGGTTCGGGTAGACGCCACCGCGCTCGCCGTGCCCGTCCAGGGCCGGGCGCAGCGCCCGGCGGACCTGGTCGGCGGCGAGCTCGGCCTCGCCCAGCCGTGCCCACAGGGCCGTGCGCCACGCGAGCGACCAGCCGGTGCTCTCCGGCCCGCGCAACGCGATGCTGCGAGCGGCGGCGGCCGCCGTCGCGGGTGTGGTCTCCAGGTCGATCTGGTCGAAGGGGAACAGCCCGACCAGGTGGGACAGGTGGCGGTGCTCGGGTTCGGCCTCGGGCAGGTCCGCGGCCCACTCGGCCACCGCGCCGCGAGCGTCCACGCGGAGGTCGGGCAGCGCGTCCGCGACGGCCTCGAGCCGCGCGAGCCAGGCGGGTGCGGCGCCCAGCTCGTCGGCCACCGTGCGGCAGGAGTCCGCGAGGCGCCGCACGAGAGCCACGTCCATGGTGGCGGACGTCGTCACGGCGGCGGGGTGCGCGTCGGCGGCGGTGAAGTGGTTCTCGGGCGACGTCGACGGCGTGGTCCGTGCGTGCAGGGCGCCGTCGTCGGAGGTCTGCACCCAGTCCAGGCAGAACTGTGCGGCGCCGGTCAGGACGGGCCAGGCGACCTCGCGCAGGAGCTGGCGGTCGGGGCGGAACCGGTGGCGTTCGACGAGGTGGTCCGCCAGCCAGATGCCGCCCCAGGGCCAGGCGGCCCAGGCGGCGTCACCGCGACCGTCCCCGACGGGTGCGGCGTGCCCCCAGACGTCGGAGTTGTGGTGGCAGGTCCAGCCGTCCGCGCCGTAGAGGGCACGGGCGACCTCGGCTCCCGGGCCGGCGGCGAGGCGGCCCACGAAGTCCAGCAACGGCTCGTGGCACTCGCCGAGCCCGGTGACCTCGGCGGGCCAGTAGACCATCTGCAGGTTGATGTTCGTGGTGTAGGCGCTCGACCACGGCGCCGGCAGCTCGGTGTTCCAGATGCCCTGCAGGGTGGCGGGCGCCCCGCCGGGGCGGGACGAGCACAGCAGCAGGTAGCGGCCGTAGTGGACGGCCAGGGCGACGAGGCCGGGGTCGGCGTGCTCGACGTTCGCGACGACGCGGGCGTCGGTCGCCGTCGCGGCGGCGCCGTCGGCGGAGGGCAGCCACAGGGCGAACCGGTCGTACAGGTCGGCGTGGGCGGCCACGTGCTCGCGCCGCAGCTCGTCCAGGCTCTCGCCGCCGAGTGCACCGGCCTGGTCCGCGGGTGTCGGGGCGGTGTCGCTCGTCGACGTGTCGATGCGGAGCACGTGCCGGTGGCGGGCGGACGTGCGCAGCTTCCCGCCGGTCACCCGCGCGCCCTCGTCGTCGAGCGCCGTCACCGTCACCCGACCGGTCCGCCCGCGGGCGGTGTCGTAGCGGACCGGCTCGTCGAGGCCGGCGTGCGGAGGGGCGACGTCGACCGGCAGGTGCCAGGTATGCACCAGGTCCGACGAGGGGTGGGCGCCGGCCGTCGACGGCCGCAGGAGGCTGGAGAGCTCGACGGACAGCTCGACCGGTTCGGTGGCGTGCACCACGTGGACGATCGCGCCGCCGCGGGCGTCCGCCCACGTCTCCTGCGTGACCTCTCCGATCCCCGTGGCCGACCAGGTGTGGCGGGCGACGGCGGTGCGCAGGTCGAGCTCGCGACGGTGCAGCCGGGTGTCGGCCGGGCGGGGACCGGACGCGCCGTCGGCGGGCCGGACCGTGACGTCCGCGGACGCCAGGGGCAGGTAGGCCTGTGCCCAGGGGCTCTGCATCTCGGCGAGGAGCTCCTCGGCGCGGCGCACGTCGCCGGCGTCGAGAGCCGCCCGGACCGCGGCGAGGTGCGCGGGCCCGCGGGCGGCGACCCCGGAGAGCGGGTCACGCCCAGGCAGCCCCGACCAGGCGGCGACGTCGTTCAGCCAGAGGTGCTCGGTCCCGGGGCGGCCGGCGCAGAGCGCCGCACGGTGGCCGTTTCCCACCGGAAGCGCTTCGACCCATCGAGTGGCCGCGGTGTCGAAGAACAGTCGATGGAGCTCGTCGTCTCCCCGTGGCGGATCGTTCGGGCCGGGCCGGGGTGGGCGGCCTTCCGCAGCCTCAGGAAGCGCGTCATGGTGCGGCTGATAGTCGGTGGCGAAGCGCTCTGCGAGCGGGGGCGAGGGCGCGGCCGTTCGACGCTGGACACCGGGCATGGGGACAGGCTAGCGTGTTGAAACGCTTCGACAACATGGTCGACACCCGCGACGAGCGGACCCACGCGACGAGGCGTGCCGAGCGACAGGAGGGCGACGGTGCCGCAGACCCACAGCGCCGACCGGCGCCCGGTCGACCCCACCCGGTTCGCCGCGCTGACCGCCGATCTGGGGATCCTCTACGGCGGCGACTACAACCCGGAGCAGTGGGACCGCGACACCTGGGGCGAGGACGTCCGCCTGATGGGCAGGGCCGGAGTCAACCTCGTCACGGTGGGGGTCTTCTCGTGGGCGCGCTACGAGCCGCGTCCCGGTGTCCGCGACTTCGGCTGGCTCGACGAGGTGCTGGACCTGCTGCACGCCGGCGGTATCGCGGTGGACCTCGCCACGCCCACCGCGTCGCCCCCGCCATGGCTCGGCCGGCTGCACCCGGACACGCTGCCGGTCGACGCCGACGGGGTGCGGCTCGTGGCCGGCTCGCGCAACCAGTTCAGCCCGGCCTCGCGCGTCTATCGCGAGCACGCGCTGGCGATCACCCGCGACCTCGTGGACCGCTACGCCGGCCACCCCGCCGTCCGCATGTGGCACGTCGGCAACGAGCTCGGTCAGGTCTGCTACGGGCCGGAGTCCGCCACGCAGTTCCGGCAGTGGCTGCGTGAGCGCTACGGGACGATCGGGGCCCTCAACGAGGCCTGGGCCACCACCGTCTGGTCCCAGCACTACGCCGACTTCACCGAGATCCTGCCGCCGCGGCGCACGCCGTACCACGTCAACCCCTCGCAGGCGCTGGACTTCCGCCGCTACTCCTCGGACCAGCTGCGCGCCCTGTACCGCGAGCAGCGCGAGGTCGTCCGCGCCGTCGACCCGGAACGTCCGGTGACCACCAACCTCATGGGGTTCTTCGCCCTGGCCGACTACTGGTCGTGGGCGCAGGACCTCGACGTCGTCGCGGACGACGCCTACCCCGACCCCGGGGACCCGCGCTCCCCGGCCGACGCCGCGCTGACGGCCGACCTCGTGCGCTCGCTCGGCGGAGGACGGCCCTGGATGCTCATGGAGGCTGCGGTCGGCGCCGTGAGCTGGCGGGAGCACAACCTGCCCAAGTCGCCCGCACGGTCACGTCGCGAGGCGCTGCAGGCGGTGGCGCACGGGGCCGACGGCGTGTGCTACTTCCAGTGGCGGGCCTCCCGGGCGGGGGCCGAACGCTTCCACTCGGCGATGCTCCCGCACGCGGGCCCGGACACCAGGGTGCACGCTGGAGTCGTGCGCGTCGGTGGCGACCTGGCGCGGCTGCGTGGCGTCGTCGGGCAGCGGGTCCCGGCACGCGTGGTCGCGCTCTTCGACTGGGAGTCCTGGTGGGCGGCCGAGGAACAGGCCCGGCCCACCGGACGGCTGCGCACCCTGGACGTCCTGCGTTCCTGGTACCGCGTGCTGTGGGACGCGGGCGTCGCGGTCGACCTGGCCCACCCGGACGACCTCGCGGTCACCGGTGCGGCCGGCTACGACGTCCTCCTCGTGCCGCAGAGCTATCTGCTGTCGCCCGCGGCGGCCGACGCGGTGGCGGGCGCGGCGGCCCGCGGCGCGAGCGTCGTCGTCGGGTGCTTCACGGGTGTCGCCGACCGTGACGCGCACGTCCGCGGCGGCAGGTTCCCCGTGCTCCTGGCCGACCTGCTCGGCGTCAGCGGCGAGGAGTGGGCCGCGCTGCCCGACGACGGCGTGCCGCTGACCGGACCGCTCGCCACCGCCGAGACCACCGTCGGCACCGACGACGCACCACGCGCCCGCGTGCTCGGCGAGCTGCTGCGCGCCGAGGGGGCGGAGGTGCTGGCGAGCTACGCCGTCGGCCACCTCGCCCGAGCCCCTGCCGTCACCCGGCGCCGGGTACCCGGGCCCGACGGCGCGACCGCCACGCACGCCGGCACCGCCTGGTACCTGGGCACGGTCCTGCCCGAACCGTTGCTGCGCCGCGTGCTGACCGACGCCTGCGAGCGGGCCGGGGTGGCCGGCGTCGTCCCCGGCCTGGCCGACCTGCCCGGCGTGGAGGCCGTGCGCCGCGGCGACCACCTCTTCCTGCTCAACCACTCCGGGTCCGCGGCGCGCGTGCCCGTGGCCGGAGAGCACGCCGACGTGCTGAGCGGTGCCCACTTCACCGACGTGATCGACGTGCCCGCGGGCGAGGCCGTCGTCCTGACCGAGAGGAACGCATGAAGTTCACCGACGGCTACTGGCTGTCCCGGCCCGGGCTTCACCCGCTGTACGCGACGGAGGTCGACGACGTCCGGGTGGACGAGGCGGCCGGGACGATGACGGTCTTCGCACCCACGTCCGTGGTCCACCACCGGGGGGACACCCTCAACCGGCCCGTGCTCACGCTGACCTACTCCTCGCCGGCGCCGGGCGTCGTGACGGTGCGCGTGGAGCACCACGCGGGTGCCGTCCGGCGAGGCCCGGACTTCGCGGTGCACGCCGAACCCGGGTTCCGACCCGTCGTCAAGGTCGACGAGGCGGCGGGCGTGCTGGAGACCGGAGGGCTCACCGTGCGGGTGCACCGGCAGGGCGCCTGGCGGGTCGACTTCGAGCACGAGGGGCGGGTGATCACCTCGAGCCTGCCCAAGTCCGTCGCCGCGATCTCCGCGGACACCGGCGAGCGCTGGGTGCACGAGCAGCTCGCCCTCGCGCCGGGAGAGCACGTGTACGGGCTGGGGGAGCGGTTCGGCCCGTTCGTCAAGAACGGTCAGGAGGTCGAGGTCTGGAACGCCGACGGCGGCACCTCCAGCGAGCAGGCCTACAAGAACGTCCCCTTCTACGTCACGTCCGCCGGGTACGGCGTCTTCGTCGCCCACCCCGAGAAGGTGTCGCTCGAGGTGGCCTCCGAGGTGAACTCGCGGGTCCAGCTCTCCGTCCCGGGGCAGTCGCTCACGTACCACGTGGTCGCGGGCCCGACGCCGAAGGACGTGCTGCGGCGCTACACGGCGCTCACCGGACGCCCGCCCCGCGTGCCGGCCTGGTCGTACGGGCTGTGGTTGTCGACGTCGTTCACCACGGACTACGACGAGAAGACCGTCACCTCGTTCATCGAGGGGATGGCCGAGCGCGACCTGCCGCTGAGCGTCTTCCACTTCGACTGCTTCTGGATGCGCGAGTACCAGTGGTGCGACTTCGAGTGGGACCCGCGCACCTTCCCGGACCCGGAGGGCATGCTCGCGCGCCTGCACGATCGCGGCCTGAAGGTCAGCGCGTGGATCAACCCGTACATCGCGCAGCGCTCGCCGTTGTTCGCCGAGGGCGCCGAGCGAGGCTATCTGCTGCGCACCGAGGACGGCGGGGTGTGGCAGTGGGACCTGTGGCAGGCGGGCATGGGGCTGGTGGACTTCACCAACCCGGAGGCCACCGCCTGGTACCTGGGGTACCTCGAACGGCTCCTCGACCAGGGAGTGGACTGCTTCAAGACCGACTTCGGCGAGCGGGTGCCCGCCGAGGGCGTGGTCTGGCACGACGGGTCCGACCCGCAGCGGATGCACAACTACTACGCCCAGCTCTACAACGAGGCCGTGTTCGGGATGCTCGAGCGGCGGCGGGGTGCGGGCGAGGCGGTCGTCTTCGCCCGGGCCGCGACCGCGGGCGGGCAGCGGATGCCCGTGCACTGGGGCGGGGACTGCGACTCGACGTACACGGCCATGGCGGAGTCGCTGCGTGGCGGGCTCTCCCTGGCGATGTCCGGGTTCGGGTACTGGAGCCACGACATCGGCGGCTTCGAGGGGACGCCCGACGCGGGCGTCTTCAAGCGGTGGCTCGCGTTCGGCCTGCTCTCGAGCCACTCGCGCCTGCACGGTTCGTCGTCGTACCGGGTGCCGTGGGCCTTCGACGACGAGGCGGTGGACGTCGCCCGGCGGTTCACGCACCTGAAGATGCGCCTGATGCCCTACCTCGGCCGGCTCGCCGAGGAGGTCGTGGACGCCGGTACGCCGATGATGCGCCCGATGGTCCTGGAGTTCCCCGACGACCGCGCGACCTATGGTGTCGATACCCAGTACATGCTGGGCGACTCGCTGCTGGTCGCCCCCGTCCTGCGCGAGGACGGCGTGGCGGAGGTCTACGTGCCCGAGGGCCGCTGGACGCTCCTCGACCCGGGCGCGACCGCCGACGGCGGAGCGGTCGACGGACGCGTCGTCACCGGTCCGCGGTGGGTCGCGCAGACGCACGGGTTCGCGAGTCTGCCGCTGCTGGTGCGACCGGGTAGCGTGCTCCCCGTCGGGGCCCGCACCGACCGTCCCGACTATGCCTGGGCCGAGGGCGTGACCCTCCACTGCGTCGAGCTCGCGGTGGGTCACGACTCCGAGGTCAGTGTGCCCGGTGGCGAGGGCGCACCGGCAACTTTCCGCGTACGACGCACCGAGAGCGCCGTCGTCGTCTCGAGTGGGAACGCTTCCACACGATGGGCGGTCCAGGTCGGTGGCCTGCGGACCGAGGCGAACGGTCCGGAAGAAGTGAGGATCGAGCTGTGAGCACCATCAGCACCACCGGGCAGTTCCCGGACGGCTTCCTGTGGGGGACCGCCACCGCGGCCTACCAGATCGAGGGCGCGGCCGCGGAGGGCGGGCGCGGCCCGTCCATCTGGGACACGCTCTGCCGCGTGCCGGGCGCCATCCAGGGCGGCGACACCGGTGACGTCGCCTGCGACCACTACCACCGCTGGGCCGAGGACGTGGACCACCTGGCGCGGCTCGGCGTCAGCGCCTACCGCCTGTCGATCTCGTGGTCCCGCGTCCAGCCCGGCGGCACGGGACCGCTCAACGCCGAGGGCGTCGAGTTCTACCGGAACCTGCTCGACGCGCTCCGGGAGCGGGGCATCACGCCCTACGTGACCCTCTACCACTGGGACCTGCCCCAGGAGCTGGAGGACGCCGGCGGCTGGGCCGCCCGCGAGACGGCCTACGCCTTCGCCGACTACGCCCGGGCGATGGCCCGCGAGCTCGGCGACCGTGTCGCGCTGTGGACCACGCTGAACGAGCCCTGGTGCTCCGCGTACCTCGGCTACGCGTCCGGCGTGCACGCACCCGGTCGTACCGAGCCGGCGGCGGCGCTCGCGGCCGTGCACCACCTCAACCTGGCGCACGGCCTGGCCGCGCGTGCGATCCGCGAGGAGATCCCCGGGGCGGCGTGCTCGATCACGCTGAACCTGCACGTGTTCCGTGCGGCCTCGGACTCGGCTGCCGACGCCGACGCCGTGCGCCAGGTCGACGGGCTGGCCAACCGGGTGTTCCTCGGACCGCTGCTGGAGGGCACCTACCCGGCCGACGTCCAGGCGGACACGGCGAGCGTCACGGACTGGTCCTTCGTCCAGGACGGTGACCTCGACGTCGTGCGCCAGCCCTTGGACGTGCTGGGGGTCAACTACTACTCGTCGACCCGTGTGCGCCGGTTCGACGGCGAGGGTGAGCCCGTGCGGGCCGACGGGCACAAGACCACGGCCGTCTCGCCGTGGGTCGCGGCCGACGACGTCGAGTTCCTGCCGCAGCCGGGGCCGTACACCGCGATGGGCTGGAACGTCGAGCCGGGCGGCCTGACGGAGCTGCTGCTGGACCTGCACGAGCGTTACCCGGACCAGCCGCTGGCCGTGACCGAGAACGGGGCGTCGTTCACCGACGAGGTCGTCCAGGACCCGGCACTGGGCATCGCGCGCGTCCACGACGTCTCGCGGGTGGCGTACCTGCGGGACCACGTGGCGGCCGTGGCCGCCGCGATCGACGCCGGGGCGGACGTGCGGGGCTACTTCGCGTGGTCGCTGATGGACAACTTCGAGTGGGCCTACGGCTACTCGAAGCGGTTCGGCATCCTGCACGTCGACTACCCGACGGGGGAGCGGACCTGGAAGGACTCCGCGTACTGGTACGCCCGGCTGACCCGGACGGGCCGCATCCCGGCGGTGTTCGAGGCCGGCCCGCCCGTCTGACCCTCGTTCGTGACTCGTCCGTGGGGACGACGGCGACGCGCCCGGACGTGCGAGACACGCCCGGGCGCGTCAGGTGTGAGGAAGATCTGAGGTCGTCTGGTCCGACCGACGCACGGCGCCGTCGGGGCGCCGTGCACAGGGTGTGGACCGCCGTCGTCCACGGGTTGTGGACGGGTGTCCGCCAGGCGCACGACGGCGCGCCCCAGCAGCACCCGGACCGGTGGACCGAGCAGTGGACGGGCGATGGTGTCAGAGGTGCGTGCGACGATGCTCGCAGGAGTCTCCCGGAGGCTCCTGACGGCCATTTCGGGCGAATCACACCGGTGTAACAACAACCGTGTCGACCACAACATGTCGTAGGCGAGCAGTCCGCGAACACTAGGTGTAGTGTTTGTGGGACGCGGAGGCCACTGGCCGCCGCAGCAGCAACATCGGCGTAGTTCCACCGGTGTCGTCACTGGTCACGGACCCTCGGAAGGGGGCCTCGGGGTCGGTCGAGACCGTCGTGGACCGCACGTCAGGACGCGACACACGAGACATCGGACGACCGCCGATCGGGCGGCGAGACAGGGAGTGCGACATGAGCATCACGGTCTACAGCAAGCCGGCCTGCGTGCAGTGCGACGCGACCTATCGTGCCCTCGACCGGAAGGGCGTCGAGTACACGGTCGTGGACATCACCGAGGACGCCGACGCCCTCGAGATGGTCCGCGGGCTCGGATACCTGCAGGCCCCGGTCGTCGTCGCCGGCGACACGCACTGGTCGGGCTTCCGTCCCGACCAGATCAGCGCCGTCGCGGCGCAGCAGGCCGTCTCGGCCTGACGACCCCGCCCGATCGCGGCGCGGTCGGGCGGTACGCAGCACGTTTTTTCGGGGGAGGGTGACATGGGGTCGCTCGTCTACTTCTCCAGCGTCTCGGAGAACACGCACCGGTTCGTCCAGCGCCTCGACCTCGAGGAGCTGGGGATGCCGGTCCACCGCATCCCGTTGCGCCCCGCCGACGGATTCCTGACGGTCGACGAGCCGTACGTCCTCATGGTCCCCACCTACGGCGGGGGCAACGAGGGCGGGTCGGTACCGCGCCAGGTCCGCCGGTTCCTCGGCGACGCGCACAACCGGTCGCTGATCCGCGGCGTCATCGCTGCGGGCAACACCAACTTCGGCGCTGCGTACTGCATCGCCGGCGACATCATCTCGGCGAAGTGCCAGGTGCCGTACCTGTATGCCTTCGAGCTGCTCGGGACGGCCGAGGACGCCCAGCGCGTCCGTGACGGATTGGGACGATTTTGGCAACGACAGTCACTGATCTCGGCGTGAACAGCACGTCGGTGGACGCTCCGCAGGCGGCAGCGGTCCCGCTGCAGCAGTCGGAGCTCGACTACCACGCGCTCAACGCGATGCTGAACCTGTACGGACCGGACGGCAAGATCCAGTTCGACAAGGACCACGAGGCCGCGTCGGCGTACTTCCGGCAGCACGTGCTGCCCCACACGATCGAGTTCGACACGCTCGACGAGAAGCTCGACCACCTGGTCGAGAACAAGTACTACGACCCCACCGTGCTGGCGAAGTATCCGCGCGCGTTCGTCAAGGAGCTCTTCCAGCGCGCCTACGCCGCGGACTTCCGCTTCGAGTCGTTCCTCGGCGCGTTCAAGTACTACACCTCGTACACGCTCAAGACGTTCGACGGGAAGAACTACCTCGAGCGGTTCGAGGACCGGGTCTCGATGGTCGCGCTCGGGCTGGCCGACGGTGACGAGCAGACGGCCCGCGACATCGTCGACGAGGTCATCTCCGGTCGGTTCCAGCCCGCCACCCCGACGTTCCTCAACGTGGGCAAGGCGCAGCGCGGCGAGCCCGTGTCCTGCTTCCTGCTGCGCATCGAGGACAACATGGAGTCCATCGCGCGCGGCATCAACTCCGCGCTGCAGCTCTCCAAGCGCGGCGGTGGCGTCGCGCTGCTGCTCAGCAACGTCCGTGAGCACGGTGCGCCGATCAAGCACATCCAGAACCAGTCGTCCGGCGTCATCCCCGTGATGAAGCTGCTCGAGGACTCGTTCTCCTACGCCAACCAGCTCGGTGCCCGCCAGGGTGCCGGCGCCGTGTACCTGCACGCGCACCACCCCGACATCCTGCGGTTCCTCGACACCAAGCGCGAGAACGCCGACGAGAAGATCCGGATCAAGACCCTCTCGCTCGGCGTCGTGATCCCGGACATCACGTTCGAGCTCGCCAAGCGCAACGAGGACATGCACCTGTTCAGCCCGTACGACGTCGAGCGCGTCTACGGCAAGCCGTTCGCGGACGTCTCGATCACCGAGAAGTACGACGAGCTGGTCGCCGACGAGCGGATCCGGTCCACGACGATCAAGGCGCGCGACTTCTTCCAGACGATCGCCGAGCTGCAGTTCGAGTCGGGCTACCCGTACGTCATGTTCGAGGACACGGTGAACCGTGCGAACCCGATCAAGGGCCGCATCACCCACTCGAACCTGTGCTCCGAGATCCTGCAGGTCTCCACCCCGTCCACGTTCCACGAGGACCTGTCCTACGACGAGGTCGGCCGGGACATCTCCTGCAACCTCGGATCGCTGAACATCGCCAAGACGATGGACTCGCCGGACTTCGGTGCGACGATCGACACGGCGATCCGTGCCCTCACCGCGGTCTCCGACCAGACGAGCATCGAGTCGGTGCCGTCGGTCAAGCGGGCCAACGAGATGGGCCACGCCATCGGTCTCGGGCAGATGAACCTGCACGGCTACCTCGCGCGCGAGCGGATCTACTACGGCTCCGACGAGGGCATCGACTTCACGAACATCTACTTCTACACCGTGGCGTACCACGCGATCGCGGCCTCCAACCGGCTCGCCGAGCAGCGGGGGCGTGCGTTCGGCGGCTTCGAGGACTCGAAGTACGCCACCGGCGAGTACTTCGACAAGTACACGGACGCCGAGTGGAAGCCCGCCACCGAGCGGGTGGCGCGGCTCTTCGCCGAGGCCGGCGTGCACATCCCGACGCAGGACGACTGGCGCCGGCTCAAGGCGTCCGTCATGGAGCACGGCATCTACAACCAGAACCTCCAGGCGGTGCCGCCGACCGGCTCGATCAGCTACATCAACAACTCGACGTCCTCCATCCACCCGGTGGCGGCGAAGATCGAGATCCGCAAGGAAGGCAAGCTCGGTCGGGCGTACTACCCGGCGCCGTACATGACGAACGACAACCTGGAGTACTACCAGGACGCGTACGAGATCGGCTACGAGAAGATCATCGACACCTACGCGGCGGCCACCCAGCACGTCGACCAAGGGCTGTCTCTGACGCTGTTCTTCCCGGACACGGTCACCACGCGCGACGTCAACAAGGCGCAGATCTACGCCTGGCGCAAGGGCATCAAGACGCTCTACTACATCCGCCTGCGACAGCTGGCGCTCGAGGGGACCGAGGTGGACAACTGCGTCAGCTGCATGCTGTGACGCCGACCCGCTCTCGACCGCACCCCGTCACCCGCACCTGAAGGAACCTGCCATGGCACCCACCGGCCAGCTCAAGCTCATCGACCGCGTCAGCGCGATCAACTGGAACCGTGTCCAGGACGACAAGGACCTCGAGGTCTGGGATCGCCTGGTCGGCAACTTCTGGCTGCCGGAGAAGGTCCCGGTGTCCAACGACATCCAGTCGTGGAACACGCTCTCGGACGCCGAGAAGCTCATGACCACGCGCGTGTTCACCGGCCTGACGCTCCTGGACACGATCCAGGGCACGGTCGGTGCCGTGTCGCTCATCCCGGACGCGATCACACCGCACGAGGAGGCGGTGTACACCAACATCGCGTTCATGGAGTCGGTGCACGCCAAGAGCTACTCCTCGATCTTCTCCACCCTGATCTCGACCAAGGAGATCGACGAGGCGTTCGCCTGGTCGGAGGAGAACCCGTACCTGCAGCGCAAGGCGGAGATCGTCCTCGACTACTACCGCGGCGACGACCCGCTGAAGCGCAAGGTCGCCTCGACGATGCTCGAGTCGTTCCTGTTCTACTCCGGCTTCTACGCCCCGATGTACTGGTCCAGCCGCGCGAAGCTGACCAACACGGCCGACCTCATCCGCCTCATCATCCGCGACGAGGCCGTGCACGGTTACTACATCGGCTACAAGTTCCAGAAGGGTCTGGCCCGGCTCAGCTCGACCGAGCAGGACGAGATGAAGGCCTACACCTTCGAGCTGCTCTTCGAGCTGTACGAGAACGAGGTCGAGTACACCGACGCGCTCTACGGCGAGCTCGGCCTCACGGAGGACGTCAAGAAGTTCCTGCGGTACAACGCCAACAAGGCCCTGATGAACCTGGGCTACGAAGGCCTGTTCCCCAAGGACGAGACGGACGTCAACCCGGCGATCCTCGCGGCGCTGAGCCCGAACGCGGACGAGAACCACGACTTCTTCTCAGGGTCGGGGTCCTCCTACGTCATCGGCAAGGCGGTCCACACCGAGGACGACGACTGGGACTTCTGATCCCTCGCCCGCCGTGGTGACCACCGACGGCCCTGCGCTCAGCCGAGCGCAGGGCCGTCGTCGTCCTCCGCCGTCGGGCCGGTACTACCTCGGCGGGATGGCGAAGGGCGGACCCTCGCGTGAAGCGAGGGCCCGCCCCTTCGTCGGTCCGGGCCGTGGCCCGGGGAGGGTCAGTCGGCGTCGAGGATGTCGACGACGAAGATCAGATCCTCACCGGCGAGCTCGCTGCTCCCGTCCGCCTCGGCCCCGTAGGCCTGGTCGGCGGGGATGACGAGCAGCACCTGGCTGCCCACCGTCTGGCCGGAGATCCCGTCGGTCCAGCCCGGGATGACCTGCTGCAGGGAGAACGAGGACGGCTCGCCGCGCTCCCAGGACGAGTCGAAGACCTCGCCGTCCAGCGTCCAGCCGGTGTAGTGCGCGGTGACCGTCTGGTCGGCGCTCACCTCGTCACCCTCGCCCTCGATCAGGGTCTGCGCGACGAGCTCGTCCGGAGCCTCGTAGCCCTCGGGGATCTCGACCGACGGGGCGCCGTCGTCTCCGAGGGTCACGGCCGGCAGGCCGTCGGCCGGCTCGACGGCCTCGCCCTCGGCGCGCGCGGGGATCTGGACCGCCTTGGTGATCTCGACGAGGTTGACGACGGTCGACGGCTCGTTCTGCGCGTCGACGGTGGGGTTCGCGATGAGCAGCCGCGTGCCCACCGGCTGCCCGAGCAGCGGGTCGGTGAGCAGGTCGTAGCTGGGGTCGCCGAGCACGAAGCTCTCCGGGGCGTCGTTCTCCCACGTGGACCCGAGGCGCTCGCCTGCGGCGTCGTAGGCGACGTACTGCATGGTGACCTTCATGCCCTCGGCCAGCTCGTCGCCGTCGCCTTCGTCGACCACGCGTGTGGTCGGCACCGAGACCTCGAGCTCTTCGAAGGCGAGCTCGGGCTCGGAGCCCGGGTCGCCGGTGACCTTGATCGCCGCGACCGCGGCGACGTCCGCCTCGGTGGGCTCGGGCTGGTCGGTGGCCTCGGCCGACTCCGACGTCCCGGCGGAGGCGGACGAGGAGTTCTCCTCGGGCGCGCTGTCGCCGTCGGCACAGCCTGCCAGCGCGAGGGAGGCGGCCAGCACGACGCCGGCGGCGCCGACGGAGGTACGGAGCTTCACGAGGTGCCCTTCGGTCGAAAGTGGATCCGGGATACTGTAGCGGCCGAACCTCAACCCCGTTGCCAGGTGTGTCGGCAAGGTCGTGGACGCGTGACAATGGATGACATGCCGTCGCGTCGACCCTCCCGGAAGCGCCCCTGGGGCGCCGAGCACCAGCCCCTGGACATGGACCGCGCCCTCGGAGGCGTCCAGCACGTCAGCGCCGGTGACGGGGAGTGGACTGTCCGCCGCGTGCGCGGCGGTGACAAGGCGTACACGTGCCCGACGTGCCGCCAGCAGATCCCCGCAGGAACTCCCCACGTGGTCGCGTGGGCCCGGGACGCGATCGGGGGCGAGGCGGCCGGCCTCGAGGCGCGCCGGCACTGGCACACCGCATGCTGGGAGCGGCGCGAACGGTTGCGCTGACCTGGCCGCACGCGCCGTCCTGGGCGAGCGTGAGCCGACACCCGAACTAGGGTGGAAGAGTGAACGACGACGCCGCCACCGGCCACCAGATCCGCTCCATGACCGTCCTGCCTGCCCGTCGCGAGGACGTCGAGCTGCATACCGCGGACGGGCTGACGCTCGTCGGGGAGCTCGCTCTGCCGGCCGCGCAGGAACCGGTGGCCAGCCTGCTGACGCTCCACCCCCTGCCGACGCACGGCGGATTCATGGACTCCCACGTGTACCGCAAGGCGGCCTGGCGCCTGCCGGAGCTCGCCGACCTGGCCGTCCTGCGCTTCAACACGCGCGGCACGACGTCGGCTCGCGGCACCTCGCAGGGGGAGTTCGACGGCGGCGACGCGGAACGTTTCGACGTCGCGGCGGCGCTGGAGCTCGCCGAGTTCCGCGAGCTGCCGCACCCCTGGCTCGTCGGGTGGTCGTTCGGGACGGAGCTCGTGCTCAAGCACGGCGCGGACCCGAGCATCGAGGGGGCGATCCTGCTCTCGCCGCCGCTGCACCGCGCCACCGACGCCGACCTCGACCGCTGGGCCGAGTTCGGCAAGCCGCTCGTGGTCCTCGTCCCGGAGCACGACGACTACCTCCAGCCGGCCGAGGCACGGGAGCGGTTCGCCCGCGTGCCCCAGGCGGAGGTGATCGGGGTGGACGGCGCCAAGCACCTGTGGGTGGGGGAGCCCGCCGTGCGTCGCGTGCTCGACGAGATCGTCCAGCACGTGCTGCCGGGCCACGCCCCGCTGCCCACGCACTACGACGGCGAGGTGCAGCACGCCTCGGACGTCGCCCCGGCCACGACGAGAGGATGAGGACCATGACGAGCCCGACCCTGGCCACCTACCTGCTGCGCGACGGTGCCGGCGTCCCGGTGGTGCTGCTGCACGGCTTCCCGCTCGACCACCGCATGTGGGTCTCCATGGTCGACGCGCTGCCGGACGGCCTGCGCATCATCGCCGTCGACCTGCCGGGCCACGGGCACAGCGACCTCGGCCAGCTCCCCGCCAGCCTCGACGCGACGGCCGACCTCGTGCACGCGACGCTCCGCGAGCAGGGGGAGGGCAACGCCGTCGTGGTCGGGCTCTCGATGGGAGGGTACGTGGCGCTCGCGATGGCGGAGCGCCACCCCGGGTTCGTGCGGGGCCTCGGCCTCGTCGACACCAAGTCGACCGCCGACGACGACGCGGCCCGCGAGGGACGGCTGCAGGTCGCTGCCGCCGTCGAGTCGACGCAGACCCTCGACGCCGTGATGGGCATGCCGGCCAAGCTCCTCGGGCCCACCTCGGAGCTGGAACGGCGGTCGCTGTACCCGACGGTGTACGCCTGGATCCGCTCCCAGGCGGTGGCCGGCGTGGCCTGGGCGCAGCGTGCGATGGCGGCGCGGCCGGACCGGACCGACGTCCTGCGCTCCTTCGAGGGCCCGGTGGCCGTCGTCGTCGGGGCGGAGGACCGCGTGACGACCGTCGATGACGCGCACCACATGGCCGACGCGGCCCGCGACGCGACACTCTCCGTGGTGCCGGAGGCGGCACACCTCAGCGCGGTCGAGGAGCCCGCCGCGGTGGCCCGGGCCGTGGCCGCCCTGCACACCAGGCTGCGGTGACGGTGCCCGACCGGGCCTGACGGCCTCAGGCCCGGCTGGTCGCCGCCTCGTCCGTGGGCGAGGACGCCTCCTCCGCCGATTGGGCGGAGGCCGCGCGGGCACGCTGGGCGGGCGTCTGGTCGAGAGGGTTCTCGGACGGCGGGCTCTCGGCGCTGTCGGTGCTGTCGGCGTGGCGCGTCTCTGCGGACGTCGCGCTGCCGGTCGGGCTCGACGGGGCGTCGACCGTGGCGACCGGGACGACGTCCGCCGCCTTCTCGCTGCCCAGGAGCCCGCGCAGCTCCTCGAGATAGGAGTTGATGGAGTCGTGCCGGCGTGTCAGGTCCTCGAGCTGGCGCTCCGCCGTCGTGCGGCTCTGCTCGGCCTCGGCCTGGGCGTCGGAGACGGTCTGGTCGGCGAAGGTCCGTGCCTCGGCCACGATGGAGTCCGCGGTGCGCCGGGCGTCGGCGACGAGCTCCTTGATGTAGGCGTCGGACTCGGTGCGCACCTGGTCGGCCTGCTGGAGGGCGACGGCGACCCGCTTCTCGGCCTCGGCGGCGTGCTCCTCGGCCGCGGCGACGAGACGCTCGGTCTCGGCCCGGGCCACCTCGTGGCGCTCGGCGGCCTCGTTCTCGACCCGCTCGCGCATCTGGGCGGCCTCGAGCTCGGCGTCCGAGAGGGCGCGGCGTGCCCGCTCGCGGAGGTCCTCGAGCTCGGTCGTGACGGCGTTGGCCGCCTCGGCAGCCTGGTGCTTGGCCTCCGCCACGATGCGCGCGGCCTCGGTCCGCGTCCGTTCGAGGAGGTCGTTGGACTCGCGCTCGGCCTCCTCGCGCAGAGCGGCCGACTCGGCGGCCGCCTCGGCACGGAGCTGGGCGACCTCGCGGTCCGTCGTGACCCGTGCCTCGGTCACCTCCCGCTCGGCGGTGGAGCGCATCGTGCCGATCTCGCGCTCGAGCGACGCTCGTCGCTCGCTCTCCTCCGTGGTGAGGGTGCTCATGATGAGCGCGGACTCCCGCTCGGCCGACCCGACGAGCTCCTCGGCCCGGCGCTGGGCGCCCTGCAGGATGCCCTCGGCCTCCGACCCGGTGGTCGACCGGATCTCCTCGGCCTCCCGACGGGCGCTGGAGAGCAGCTCGGATGCCTCGGTCTCGGCTCGCTGGCGGACCTGGCCGGCCGACAGCTTGGCTCGCGCCATGACGTCGGACGCCTGCTGGTTCGCCTGCGTCAGGACCTCGGCGGCCTGCTCGTCGGCCGAGCGCAGCAGTCGCTCGGCGCGAGCGCCGAGCCCGGCGTAGGACGGCTTGTCGTTCTCCCGCAGCTGGCGGTGCGCCTCGGCGAGCTCGGAGGAGAGCTGCATGGCGCGAGCGTCGGTCGCCTCGACGTTGCGTCGAGCCTCCTCGACGGCCTGCTCGAGGCGGGAGATCTGGTTCTCGACCGCGGCGCGGTCGTATCCGCGCATGGTGATCGGGAAGAGCGTGCGCTCGTCGGACACGTGTAGACCTCCGTCTGTCGTGGGTGCCGAGGCTCCGGCCAGGATAGACGTCACGTGGAACCTCCGACACCTGAACCGGACGTCCGATCCTCGCGAAACGGAAAGATCACCGTCGTGCGGCGGCGGTTCAGTGGTCGTAGGGCCCGCGGCCGTGGGAGGCTCGGGAATGCTGGTACCGGACTCGTGAAGGGTTCGTGAACCGATCCGTCCAGGGTGCCCTCGTGGTCCGGGGCGATCGCCACGCCTCCCTATCCTGAGGAGTCCACGTCGAAGGGAAGCTTGGTGCTGCAACGCATTCTCGGTGCCGTCTTGGTGATCGCCGGTCTGGCCGCCATCGCGTTCGGGGTCGCGACAGCGACCGTCCTGCGCGAGTCGGACACGGTGGTCGCCACGGCCCGGCCCGTCGGTGACGGCACGCTCGTCGTCACGGACCCCGGGGTCCTCGACCTCGTCGACTCCGACGTGACGGTCACCGCCTCGGTGCCGGAGGGCCAAGAGGTCACGGTGGTCGTCGGCCGTGACGTCGACGTGCTCGGCTGGCTCGAGGGCGACCCCTACACCCGGGTCACCGGCCTCCAGGACTGGGACACCCTGACCACCTCCGAGATGCTTCCCGAGGCCCCCGAGGGTGAGGAGGCCGAGGCCGCCGAGGGCGAGGAGCCCGAGGAGGTCGAGCTGCCGGACCCGGCGGGCTCCGACATGTGGATCACCGAGCTGACCGCCGCCGAGGAGGTCAGCCTGCGCTGGAACGACGGGCCCGGACCGTGGGTGCTGCTCGCCGCCGGTACCGGCGCGGCCCCGGTGGAGGAAGCCGAGGCTGGCGAGGGTGAGGAGGCGCCGGCCGAGGCGTCCGACGCCGACGCCGTGGCACCCACCCTCGAGCTCAGCTGGGACCGCGAGGTCGGCACACCGTGGCTGTGGCCCGCCGTCGGCCTCGGTGGCCTGCTCCTGCTGCTCGGCATCGTGCTGCTCGTGCTCGGCCGCCGGAAGAGGAAGTCGGGGCGTGGGCGCCGTGCGGGCGGGGGCGCGGCCGGGGATGCCGCTGCGACGCCGGGGACGGCGTCGTCCGGCCCGGTGGGCGGCAGCCCGGCCGAGCCCGCGTCGCCCGAGTCACCCGCGTCGCCCGAGTCACCCGACGCACCGGCGTCGCCCTTCGGGTCGACGACGTCGGCAGCCGCTCCGGTCTGGACCGCACCTGCCGCCGGCGCGGCTGCGGGAGCCGGCTGGGCCGCGACGGCGGGCACCTCGGACACGACGGTCTCCGCACCCGTCCCGGCACCCGCGGACGAGGGCTCGACCGACGGCCCCGAGCAGGGCGCGACCGGGTCCTCCCCGGAGGACCCCGGCGAGAGCAGGACGGGCACGGCGCCGGTCCCGGTCGCCGGACGGTTCTCCCGCCGGTCGACCAGGCTGCGTCGCACGCGGTCCGCGCCGGAGCCGGCGGCCGAGGACGGTGCGCAGCAGGACGCCGCACCGGCGTCCCCGTCGGTGCCGGCCGAACCGCCGACCACGACGACCGGGTCGCTGCCGATGCTCGACGGCCGCCCGCTCACGCGGCGCGAGCTGCGGCGTCGCGAGGAGGAACGCCGCGCCGACGGGCAGTCCGGCGTCGGGCGGGCGTTCCGCGCGCTCACGGGTCAGACGCCCGTGGTGCCACCGGCACCGGCCACGCCCCCGGCAGCCGACGACCCGCCGCCCATCTCGGGACGGCGTGCGGCGGCGTGGCGGGAGACGTGGGGCTTCGACGCCACGGCCGCCCGCCCCGACGAGCAGCAGGACGACCACACCGACGGGAGGACCCGATGACTGCCAGGAACACGCGCGTCGCGCGGCGCGCGGGCGCCGCCGTCGGGCTCGCGGCCGCTGCCGCGCTCCTCGCCGGCTGCGCCGAGGAGCTCCCGACCCCGGTCGCCGACGAGCCCTTCGAAGGGCCCGTGCTGACGATGGAGCAGGAGACCGCCGTCGTGCAGGACGTCGCGGGAGTCCTCGACAAGGCGGAGGAGGAGAACGACCCGAAGGCCCTCCGCAGCCGCGTCGGCGGACCGGCGCTGGAGGTCCGCAAGAGCCAGATCAAGGTGGCCGAGGAACGGGGCGACGACTCGCTCGTGACCCAGATCCCGACGGACCTCCGGGCCGCGATCATCCCCACCACCGAGACCTGGCCGCGGGTCACGTACACGATCACGCAGCCGACGGAGAACCTCGAGGTCCCCCGCATGGTGGCCTACCAGCAGGAGTCCGCGCGGGACAGCTACAAGCTGTGGTCGTGGGTGCAGCTCATCCCCGGCACCACGATGCCGAACTTCGCCGACCCGGAGGCCATCGGCTCCGAGGAGGTGGCGCCCGACGACGACTCGCTGGCGGTGACCCCCGCCGACGCCGTCGCCCGGTACGCCGACCTGGTGGCCAAGGGCACCGACGACTCGGAGCATGCCGACGCGTTCGAGCTGCCCGGCGAGAGCCAGGACCTCGTCAAGCGGATCCAGGCCGACGCGCGCAACGTGCGCGAGGCCGAGACGTTCGACACGGCCGACGGCCGGTACCGGCTGGCGTTCGCCGCGCGGGACGACCCCCTCACGGTGCGGACGTCCGACGGCGGCGCCGTGGTCATGGGCGTCCTCGACGGCAACGTCCGGATCGACGTCGAGGAGGGCGGCACGATCCCGCCGCTCACCGAGACGCAGTCCGCGCTCCTGGCGGGCGAGGACGAGACGAACGAGCTGTACGTCGAGTACACCGACCAGGTGGCGCTCTACGTCCCGCCGGCGGGCTCGGAGGACCCGATCCGACCGCTCGGGTACTCCCACGTGGCGGTCGCTGCGGCCAACGAGATCCCCAAGAAGCGCAACACCGACCGCGAGGAGTCCGAGGAGTAGTCGCGCCCCGGTCCGTCCCTCCCGCCCGACTTCGTAGGATGAGTGCATGAGCAACCCCGTGCCCGACCCGAGCTTCAGCCCGCGCGGCGCCGTCGACCTGTCGGCGCTGAACCGCCCGCAGTCACCGCCCCCGGGCGAGCCGGGCGGTGCGCCCACGGCCGGTGGCTTCGTCGTCGACCTCACCGACGCCAACTTCCAGCAGGTCGTGCAGGACTCGACCAAGCACCTCGTGGTCGTCCTGCTGTGGAAGCCCACCGACCAGGCGAACGCCGACCTGGCCACCAGCCTCGGGGCGGTCGCCGACGAGTACGCCGGGCGGTTCATGCTGGGCCGCCTCGACGTCGACGCGTACCCGCAGCTCGCCGCGGCCTTCCAGCCGGAGGGTGTGCCGACCGTCGTCGCCGTGCTGCAGGGCCAGCCTGTGCCGCTCTTCGCCGGTGGGGCCTCCGAGGAGCAGGTCCGCGGAGTACTGGACCAGCTCCTGGCCGCCGCCGAGCAGAACGGTGTGACCGGGCGGGTACCGGCGCAGGACGGGTCCGAGCCGGCTGCCGAAGCGCCGGTCGAGGAGCCCGAGGAGCCGCTGCCGCCGCTGCACCAGGAGGCCTACGACGCGATCGAGCGCGACGACCTGGACGCTGCGGCCGCGGCGTACGGCAAGGCGCTCAAGCAGGACCCGAAGGACGCGCAGGCCGTCGCCGGGCTCGCCCAGGTGGCGCTCATGCAGCGCACCCGTGGGGCCGACCTGCAGCAGGTCAGGCAGGCTGCGGCGGACGCTCCGACGGACGTCGACGCCCAGCTCGCGGTGGCCGACATGGACATGCTCGGTGGCAAGGTCGACGACGCGCTGGCTCGCCTGCTCGACCTCCTGCCGGGGGCGGACGACGATGCCAAGGAGAAGCTGCGCGGCCGGCTCGTCGACTACTTCGAGGTCGTCGGCGCGTCCGACCCGCGGGTCGCCAAGGCCCGTCGGCGCCTGGCGATGTACCTCTACTGACGGCGCAGGACGAGGCCGCCCAGGGGCGGGACCCGGAGCGCGAGGGAGTGCCGCCGCCCGTGTGACGGCACGTCCTCGGCGTGCAGCTCACCGGTGTTCACCACGCCGGATCCTCCGTACTCCGGCGCGTCCGAGCAGAACGCCTCGACCCACGTGCCGCCGTCGGGCAGCCCGATCCGGTAGCCCTCGTGCGGCACCCCGGCGAAGTTGACCACGACGACGACCGGGGTGCCGTCGGCGGCGCGGCGGGCGTAGACCAGCACGTTGCGGGCGGCGTCGTCGGCCTCGAGCCACTCGAAGCCCGAGGCGTCGAAGTCGCGTTCCCAGAGCGCGGGCGTGGCGCGGTAGAGCGCGTTGAGGTCGCGCACCGTCCGCTGGACGCCCGCGTGCCCGGGATCGTCCAGGTGCCACCAGTCGAGGCCCTGGCTCTCGCTCCACTCGGCGTCCTGGGCGAGCTCCGATCCCATGAAGAGCAGCTGCTTGCCCGGGTGCGTCCACTGGTAGGTGAGGAAGGCGCGCACGCCGGCGAGCTGCTGCCAACGGTCACCCGGCATCTTGCGCAGCAGCGAGCCCTTGCCGTGCACGACCTCGTCGTGGCTGATCGGCAGGACGTACTGCTCGGAGAACGCGTAGACCAGCGAGAAGGTCAGCTCGCCGTGGTGGTGGCTGCGGTACATCGGGTCCTTGGCGACGTACCGCAGCGAGTCGTTCATCCAGCCCATGTTCCACTTCAGGCCGAACCCGAGGCCGCCGGTGTCGGTGGGGCGGGTGACGCCCGGGAACGCGGTGGACTCCTCGGCGATCATCATCACGCCGGGGCTGCGGCGGTAGGCCGTGGCGTTCGCCTCCTGGAGGAACGAGATCGCCTCGAGGTTCTCCCGTCCGCCGTGCACGTTGGGCGTCCAGCCGCCCTCCTCGCGCGAGTAGTCGAGGTAGAGCATCGAGGCGACAGCGTCCACCCGCAGCCCGTCCACGTGGAACTCCTCGAACCAGTAGGAGGCGTTCGCCACCAGGAAGTTGCGCACCTCGCGGCGGCCGAAGTCGAAGACGAGCGTGCCCCAGTCGGGCTGCTCGCCGCGCCGCGGGTCCGGGTGCTCGTACAGGGGAGTTCCGTCGAACCGGGCGAGGGCGAACTCGTCGCGGGGGAAGTGCGCCGGCACCCAGTCGAGGATCACGCCGATGCCCGCCTGGTGGAGCCGGTCGACGAGGTACCGGAAGTCGTCGGGGGAGCCGAGCCGTGCGGTGGGCGCGTAGTAGCCCGTCACCTGGTAGCCCCACGAGCCGCCGAACGGGTGCTCGGCCACGGGCATCAGCTCCACGTGCGTGAAGCCTTGGTCGGTGACGTACGCCGTCAGCTCCTCGGCGAGCTCGCGGTACCCGAGGCCCGGACGCCACGAGGCGAGGTGGACCTCGTAGACGCTGATCGGCCCGCCGTGCGGGTCGGACGACGCGCGGCGCGCCATCCAGTCGCCGTCGCTCCACCGGTGCTCGCTCGCTGCGACGACGGAGGCGGTCGCCGGGGGCGTCTCGCTCGCCTTGGCCATCGGGTCGGCCTTCGCGCGCCAGCCGCCGTCCGGGCCGCAGATCTCGTACTTGTAGCGGGTCCCGGCACCCACGGCCGGCACGAAGATCTCCCACACGCCGCTGGAGCCGAGCGACCGCAGGGGGTGCACCGACGACCAGCGGTTGTGGTCGCCCACGAGCCGGACGCCGCGGGCGTTCGGCGCCCACACGGCGAACGAGGTTCCGGTGATGTCCCCGTCGGCCGCGGGATAGGTCCGCAGGTTCGCGCCGAGCACCTGCCACAGCGTCTCGTGGCGGCCCTCGCCGATCAGGTGCAGGTCCATCTCGCCCAGGGACGGCAGGAACCGGTACGGGTCGTCGGCGGTGGTCGTCTCGTCGCCGTACCGCGAGCGGACGCGGTAGTCGGGCGCGTGGCGGGTGCCGTCGTCGTCCACCGGGGCGGGGACGACGACGGACCACACGCCGGCGGCCTCGTGCACCGTCGGGTGCTCGGTGACGCCGGGCCCGTCCGGGTCGCCGGTGAGGACGACGACCTCGTCGGCCAGCGGTCGCAGCACCCGGACCACGGCGTACGGCCCCTCGTCGGCGGGGAGCAGGTGGGGGCCGAGCACCGCGTGGGGGTCGTGGGTGGTGCCCTGCGCGACGGCGGTGAGGACCTCGGTGTCGACGGCGGGAGGCTCGGGTGTCATGCGTCCACCCTTCCACCGCGTCCACGAGTTGTCTCCATGGGCGCACCGACGTGTCGGCGTCCGGGCGCGACCCGGGAAGGACGTACGATCCTTGGCGAGGAGAGGTGAGGAATGGCTCGCATCACGATCGCCGACATCGCCGACCGCGCCGGGGTGTCGACCGGAGCCGTCTCGTACGCCCTGAACGACCGGCCGGGGGTGTCGGCGCGGACCCGTGAGCGCATCCTCGAGATCGCCGCCGAGATGGGTTGGCAGCCCAGCCAGGCCGCCCGGTCGTTGTCCGGCGCGCGGGCGGAGACCATCGGTCTGATCCTGGCGCGGGCGCCGGAGACGCTCGGGTTCGAGTCCTTCTACATGCAGTTCGTGGCCGGCATCGAGCAGGTGCTCTCCGAGCGGTCCTACGGTCTGCTGCTGCAGGTCGTGCCCGACGTCGACGCCGAGGTCGTCGCGCACCGGCGGTGGCGGGCGGCGCGCCGGGTCGACGGCGTCGTCGTGGTGGACCCGCGCCAGGACGACCCGCGGCTGCCCCTGCTCACGGACGCGGCCGCGCTGCCCGCCGTCGTCGTGGGGGACCCGTCCCTCGCGGGCGGGGCCACGGCGGTGTGGACCGACGACGCGGCCGCGCTGCGGGAGTGCGTGGGCTACCTGGCGGGACTGGGTCACCGCAGGATCGGGAGGGTGACGGGGACCGAGGCGTTCGGCCACACGCACATCCGCGACCTCGCGTTCTTCGACGAGGCGCGACGGCGGGGGGTGGAGGCCCGGGTGGAGCGTGCCGACTTCACCCCGGAGGCCGGGGCGGCGGCCACGCGGACGCTGCTGACCGCGGACCGGCCGGTGACCGCCATCGTCTTCGACAACGATGTCATGGCGCTCGCGGGCCTGGGGGTGGCCCACGAGCTGGGCGTGCGCGTCCCGCAGGACGTCTCGCTGGTGGCCTGGGACGACTCCCCGCTGTGCGAGGCCGCGTTCCCGCAGCTCACCGCGCTGAGCCACGACGTCACGAGCTACGGGGCGCACGTCGCCCGCCGGCTGTTCGAGCGCATCGAGGGCGCCCCGCACGGGAGCTTCCTCGACGCGACGCCGGTGCTGCGCGTGCGGGGCTCGACGGGGCCGGCTCCCGCGCGAGCCTGACGGCCGCGGGCCCGGCGCGGGTCACGCTGAGATCGAGCGAGGGTGTTGACCTCTCGCTACTTAAGCGCTTAATGTGGGGTCGTCACCCCGTCAACGACGACCGGAATCGAGCACGACATGGCAACGAGGCACAACATCACCGGCGTGGCCGCCACAGCGGCCGCCGCGCTCGCCCTGTCCGCCTGCGGCGGCGGCACCGACCCGGGCGAGGCCGCCGACGACGGCGAGCCGTCCGGCGAGATCACCGTCATCACGCAGCGCACCGACATCGTCGACACCGTCTTCGCCGACTACAAGGAGCAGTTCGAGGCGGAGTACCCGCAGGTCACGGTCAACTTCGAGGCGCTCACCGACTACGAGGGCGAGATCGCCGTCCGGATGAACACGTCCGACTACGGCGACGTCCTGCTCATCCCCAACAGCGTGACCAAGGACCAGTACGCGAGCTTCTTCGAGCCGCTGGGCACCGTGGACGAGCTGGGCCAGACCTACCGCCTCGTGGAGGAGGCGGCGTTCGAGGACGAGGTCTACGGCGTCTCCATCACCGTCAACACCCAGGGTCTCGTCTACAACAAGAAGGTCTGGCAGGAGGCCGGGATCACCGACCTGCCCACCACGCCGGACGAGTTCCTGGCCGACCTGCAGGCCATCGCGGACGAGACCGACGCCGTCCCGTACTACACCAACTACGCCGACGGCTGGCCGCTGAGCCAGTGGGACGGCAACCGCGGGGCCATGGGCGACCCCGACTACCAGAACACCCACGTGGCCCACTCCGACACCCCCTGGGCCGCCGACGAGTGGCACGGCATCTCCGACGGGCTGCTGTACGACGTGGTCGCGAAGGGCCTCAGCGAGGACGACCCGACCACGACGAACTGGGAGGAGTCCAAGACGCTGCTCGGTACGGGCCAGGTCGCCACCATGCTGCTCGGCTCCTGGGCCATCACCCAGATGCAGCAGTCTGCCGAGGACGCCGGGGCGTCGGCGGACGACATCGGGTACATGCCGTTCCCGCACCAGGTCGACGGCACGTTCCACGCCCAGGTCGCCGGGGACTACAAGAACGCCGTCAACGTCAACAGCGAGCACAAGGCCGCGGCCCGCGCCTGGATCGACTGGTTCGCCGAGGAGTCCGGCTACGCCTTCGACGAGGGTGGCATCTCCCCGCTGCTCGACGGCCCGACGCCGGACACCCTGGGTGACTTCGAGGCGGCCGGCGTGGAGTACGTGGAGATGACGCCCGCCCCGGCGGGCCAGGAGGCCCACGAGACCGACGTCGTCAACACCGCCGAGATCGACCTCTACGGCAACATCTACCGGCAGAAGCTCGTGGACATCGCCCGCGGTGCCGCGGACGGGGACAAGGAGTCGTACTTCGCCGAGCTGAACCAGCGCTGGGCCGACGCCCGCGCGACCGTCGGCGAGTGACCGAACGCCCCGGGGCGGCGACCTGGCGTCCTCGCCCCGGGGACCCCACCGAGAGGAGGACCGCCATGTCGACGGTCTCGTCCCCGGTCCGTGGAGCGGCAGCCCGCTCCACGGCCCTCCCGGCACCGGCGCCACGACGGCGTGGGCCCGGTCGCGGCTGGAAGGTCACCCCGTGGCTCTTCCTGCTCGTGCCCCTGGGTCTGCTGGTGCTGTTCACGTACGTCCCGGTCGCCAACATGGTCTGGTACAGCTTCACGAGCTGGGACGGGATGGCGCCGGTCAAGGAGCCCGTCGGGTTGGACAACTACCAGCGGATCTTCACCGACCCGGACATGTTCAGCGTCTTCCTCGTGAGCCTGTACTACCTGGCGGGCGCGTTCCTGCAGCTCGTGCTGGCCCTGTACTTCGCGACCGTCCTCAGCTTCCGCACCCGCGTGCGGAACCTCTTCAAGGGGATCCTGTTCTTCCCCTACCTGATCAACGGCGTCGCGATCGGGCTGGTGTTCCTGTTCTTCCTGCGCCCCGGGGGCACCCTGGATGCGGTGCTGGCGCTCGTCGGCGTCGCCGAGCCCCCGCAGTGGCTGGGCGACCCCGACCTGGCGAACATCTCCCTGGCGTCGACCAGCGTCTGGCGCTACATGGGGCTGAACTTCGTGCTGTTCCTCGGGGCGATCCAGTCGATCCCGGCCGAGCTCTTCGAGGCTGCGGACCTGGACGGCGCCACGAGCTGGCAGAAGTTCCGCTTCATCATCGCCCCGGGGATCAAGCAGGTGATCGGCCTCATGACGATCCTGGCGATCTCCGGCTCCCTGGCGGTGTTCGAGATCCCCTGGATCATGACCGGCGGGGCCAACGGCACGACGACGTTCGTCATCCAGACCGTCCAGCAGGCTTTCGAGTTCAAGAAGTTCGGCCTCGCGTCGGCGATGGCCGTGGTCCTGCTGCTCATCGTGCTGCTCATCACCTGGGTCCAGCGCCGGATCCTCCCGGACGAGAAGGTGGACCTGACATGAGCGCGACGACGCTGCCCGGCCGGACCGGACCCGTCGAGCGGACGGTGCTGCGCGCCCGGCACGGCCTGCGTGCCATGCACCCGCTGCTCGGCCCCGTGGCCACCACCGCGAAGTACGCCAGCCTCGTGGTGGCCTGCGCCGCCGCGATCATCCCGCTGGTGACGGTGTTCATGGCGGCCTTCAAGTCGAAGGAGGAGTTCGCGACCTCCGACCCCCTGGCACCCCCGCAGAGCTGGACCAACCTCGACAACTTCGCCACCGCCTTCGTCGACGGTGGCATGGTGCAGGGGTTCCTCAACACCTCGATCATCCTGGTCGTGGCGCTCGTCGGCACCATCATCATCGGCACGATGACGGCCTACGCCGTCGACCGCTTCGACTTCCGTGGCCGGCGCCTCGTCATGGGGGCGTTCCTGCTCGCGACGCTCGTGCCGGCGGTGACCACACAGGTCGCCACGTTCCAGGTGGTCAACGGGCTCGGGCTGTTCAACACCCGCTGGGCCGCGATCGTCCTGTTCACGGGGACCGACATCATCTCGATCTACATCTTCCTGCAGTTCATGCGGGGCATCTCCCGGTCGCTGGACGAGGCCGCGATGCTCGACGGCGCGAACCGCCTGACCATCTACGCACGGATCATCTTCCCGCTGCTGCGCCCCGCGATCGCGACGGTCGTCATCGTCAAGGGCATCGCGATCTACAACGAGTACTACATCCCGTTCCTCTACATGCCCTCGCGCGACCTCGGCGTGGTCTCGACGTCACTGTTCCGGTTCATGGGCCCGTTCGGCGCCCAGTGGGAGGTCATCTCCGCCGGTGCGGTGCTCGTCATCGTCCCGACCCTCGTCGCGTTCCTCCTGCTGCAGCGGCAGATCTACAGCGGACTGACCTCCGGAGCCACCAAGTGACCCATCCTTCCTCCCGTCGCACCGCCCCGCTCCACACCGGGTGGACCGCCCGGAGCGCGAGCGCCGGCGTCCCCGAGCCCCTGGCCGGACGCCTCGCCGGCCAGGGCGTCGCGGCCACCGTGCCGGGCTGCATCCACACCGACCTGATGGCCGCCGGGCTGATCCCCGACCCGTACCTCGACGACCACGAACGGCTGCTCGGCTGGATCGGCCGGTGCGACTGGGAGTACACGACGACGTTCACCCACGGGGCCGGTACCGGCGACGAGCATCACGAGCTGGCCTTCGACGGACTGGACACCGTCGCCACCGTGCTGCTCAACGGCACCGAGGTCGCCCGGACCGCCAACCAGCACCGCTCCTACCGGCTCGACGTCACCGAGCTGCTGGCCGACGGTGACAACGAGCTCGTCGTCCGCTTCGCCGCTCCCGTGCCGTACGCCGACGCCCAGAGCCTCGCGCTGGGGCAGCGGCCGCAGGTCAACCACCATCCCTTCAACGCGATGCGCAAGATGGCGGCCAACTTCGGGTGGGACTGGGGGATCGACGCCGCCACCGTCGGGATCTGGCGCCCCGTGCGCCTCGAGACCTGGCGCACCGCCCGGCTCGGCACCGTCCGCGTGCTCGCGACCGCATCCGTCGGGCGGGACGAGGCGGCTCAGGGGACGCGCGACCAGGCAGGGCCCGCGGAGGGCGCTCGCGGGCACCTCGAGGTCCGCGCCGACGTCGTGACGGCACCGGGTGCGCCGTCCGGCACCGTGTCGGTCCGCCTCGCCGGCGGCCGGGGCGAGCCGACGGCTAGCGCGACCGTCCCCGCCGACGGCGGCCCCGCCGTCGTCCGCCTCGAGGTGGACGACGTCGACCTGTGGTGGCCGCGCGGCCACGGCGCCCAGCCGTTGTACGATGTCGAGGTCACCCTCGCCGCCGACGGCGCGCTCCTGGACACCTGGCGCACGCGCACCGGGTTCCGCTCGGTCCGGCTGGACCAGACCCCGGACGACGACGGCACCTCCTTCACGCTGGTGGTCAACGACAGACCGGTGTGGGTCAAGGGCGCCAACTGGATCCCGGACGACGCGTTCGTGCACCGCGTGGACCGTGCACGCTACGGGCGCCGGCTCGACCACGCCGAGCAGGCGGGCGTCAACCTGCTGCGCGTGTGGGGCGGCGGGATCTACGAGGCCGACGACTTCTACGAGCTGTGCGACGAGCGCGGCATCCTCACCTGGCAGGACTTCGCCTTCGCCTGCGCCGCCTACAGCGAGGACGAGCCGTTGCGCTCCGAGGTGGAGGCGGAAGCCCGCGAGAACGTCGCGCGGCTGACCCCGCACCCGTCGCTGGTGCTGTGGAACGGCTCCAACGAGAACGTGTGGGGCGTGCGGGAGTGGGGCTGGGAGCCGCTCCTGGCCGGCAGGTCGTGGGGCTGGGGCTACTACACCGAGCTGCTGCCCACCGTGGTGTCCGAGGAGGACGGCACCCGCCCGTACACGCCGTCGTCACCCTGGTCGGACGACCCGGCCGTCCCCCCGAACGACCCCGACCACGGCTCCATGCACTCCTGGGAGGTGTGGAACCGCCTCGACTGGACCCGCTACCGCGACGACGTCCCACGGTTCATGGCGGAGTTCGGCTGGCAGGGACCGCCCACGTGGGCCACGCTCACCCGTGCGATCAGCGACGACCCGCTGACCCCCGAGTCGCCCGGCATGCAGGTCCACCAGAAGGCGATCGAGGGCCACAAGAAGCTGAGCCTGGGGCTCGTGCGCCACCTGGCGATACCGGACGACATGGACGACTGGCACTGGGCCATGTCGTGGAACCAGGCCACGGCGGTGCAGGTCGCCGTGGAGCACCTGCGCTCCTGGTCGCCGCGCTGCACGGGCTCCGTCGTGTGGCAGCTCAACGACTGCTGGCCGGTGACGTCCTGGTCGGCGGTGGACGGCGACGAACGTCCCAAGCCTCTGCTGTACGCGCTGCGGCACGCCCACGCGGACCGCCTGGTCACCGTGCAGCCGCGACGCACGCACGGGCGCGACGGGCTCGCCGCCGTGCTCGTCAACGACAGCGACGAACGCTGGTCGGGTGACGTCGTCGTGCAACGCCTGGGTGACGACGGCACCGAGCTCGCGAAGGCCCACGAACGGGTGGACGTCGCGCCGCGCACCACCTTCACGCTGCCGCTGCCCGACGACGTCGCCACCGCGGGTGAGGCAGCCGGCGAGCTGGTGCGCGCCCACCTGGGCGACGCGCGCGGGCTGTGGTTCTTCGCCGAACCCCGTGACTCGGCGCTCGCGGCGCCGGTGCTGGAGACCACGCTCGAACCCTGCCCCGGCGGGTACCGGGTCCGGGTCCGGGCGCAGAACCTGGTGCGCGACCTGACGCTGCTCGCCGACAAGCTGCACCCGGACGCACGGGTGGACGACCAGCTCGTCACGCTCCTGCCCGGCGAGGAGGCCACGCTGCACGTCGCGGTGCCCGACGGCGTCACGCTCGACGCGGAGGCCGTGTCGGCGCCCCGAGTGCTGCGCTCGCTCAACCAGCTCGTGGAGGCGGGCCGATGAGCGGGCAGGTGCCGGTGGTCCCGCTGCCCGGCGGGCCGGTGCTCGGGATGACGTGGGGCTGGACCGGGGTGCGCGGCACGTGGGGCACGGAGGCGGCCGAGCGGTCGATGGACGCGATGGTGGACTCGTTGGCCACCACCTGGACGGCGGTGACGTACGCCGCCGAGCAGGCCACCGCGCAGTCCACCGAGATCCCGTTCCGGGACGCCCCGACGCTCACCGACGACGAGGTCCGCTGGGCCGTGCGGGCCGCCAAGGCGCGCGGCCAGCGGGTGTGCCTCAAGCCGGTGGTCAACGTGGCCGACGGCACGTGGCGCGCCCACATCGGGTTCCTCGAGCCGGACGTGCCGAACGAGCCCACCTGGTCGCAGTGGTTCGCCGCGTACACCCGGTTCGTGGTGCACCATGCGCGGATCGCGGCCACCGAGGGCGTGGACATGTTCTGCGTGGGCTGCGAGATGGTTCGCGCGGACGCTCACGCGGACTACTGGCGCGCCGTCGTCGCCGCCGTGCGGGAGGTCTACGACGGGCTGATCACCTACAACTGCGACAAGTACCAGGAGGACCGCCTCACCTGGTGGGACGCCGTCGACGTGATGAGCGCGTCCGGCTACTACCCGCTCGGGGAGTGGGAGGCCCAGCTCGACCGCATCGAGAAGGTGGTCGCCCGGGAGGGCAAGCCGTTCTTCTTCATGGAGACCGGCTGCCCCAGCAGGACCGGGTCCGCGGCCCTGCCCAACGACTGGACGCTCGAGGGGCCCCCCGACGGCGACGAGCAGGCACGCTGGTACGCGGACATGCTCACCGCGAGTGGCGCCCGGCCGTGGGTGCAGGGCTGGGTGCTGTGGGACTGGCCCGCCGAGCTGTACGCGCCGCAGGACGCCGCGACGAACGACGACTACTGCCCCTACGGCAAGCCGGCCGCCGACGTGATCGCCGCGACGTACCGCCGGCTCGGCGAGGGAGCATCGAGCGCATGAGGAGCCTGCACCACCTGCGCGCCGGTGGGGTCAGCCTCGTGCTCGCCGTCACCGGCGACCGCCTGCCCACGGTGGTCCACTGGGGCGCCGACCTCGGCGCGACCACCGACGAGCTGCACGCGCTCGCGCTCGGCGTCGCGCCCCAGCCGTTCGGATATCCCGTCGACGGACCGATGCCCGTGTCGGTGCTGCCCGAGGCCTCGACCGGCTGGCCCGGGGTACGCGGTGTCGCCGGCCACCGGGCCGGTGCGGCGCCGTCCACCCGGTTCGTCGTCACGGACGTCGCCCGGACCGAGCGCCCCGCGCCCTGGTCGGCGGCCCTGACCCTCGACGCGACCGACACCGACGCCGGGCTCGACCTGCGCCTGGAGATCGAGCAGGCGCGCACCGGCCTGCTCCGGTTGCGGGCGACGCTCACCTCCCGCACGGACGGCGTGTACGACCTGGTCGGCGTCCTGCCCGCGCTGCCCGTGCCGGACCGCGCACGCGAGCTGCTCGACTTCACCGGCCACCAGCTGCGCGAGCGCAGCCCTCAGCGGCAGCCGTTCACGCACGGCACGCACGAGCGCAACGGCCACCGCGGGCGGCCCGGGTTCGACAGCGGGTTCCTGCTCTGCGCCGGCGAACCCGGGTTCGGCGCCCGCGCGGGCGAGGTCTGGGCCGTGCACCCCGGGTGGTCGGGCAACCAGCGGATGCTTGCCGAGCGCAGCTACCACGGCGTGTCGCTGCTGGGTGCCGGGGAGCTCCTGGAGCCGGGGGAGGTCCGGCTCGGCCCCGGTGAGCGGTACACCTCGCCCTGGACCTACGCCACCTACGGCGTCGGCCTCGACGACGCGAGCGCGCGGGTGCACGACTGGTTGCGCTCACGCCCTGAGCACCCCCGCCGCCCGCGACCCGTCGTCGTCAACACGTGGGAGGCGGTCACGTTCGACCACTCCCTCGCGCGGCTCACGGCGCTCGCGGACGCGGCCGCCGAGGTGGGCGCGGAACGGTTCGTGCTCGACGACGGCTGGTTCGGCGCGCGGCGGGACGACACCGCGGGGCTCGGGGACTGGGTGGTCTCGCGCGAGGTCTACCCCGACGGGCTGCAGCCGTTGGTGGACCACGTGCGCGGGCTCGGCATGGACGTCGGCCTGTGGGTGGAGCCGGAGATGGTCAACCCGGACTCCGACCTCGCGCGCGCCCACCCCGAGTGGATCCTCACCGCCCCCGGCGGACGTCGGGCAGCGCCGGGCCGCCACCAGCAGGTGCTCGACCTGAGCGCCCCCGGCGCCTACGCCCACGTGCTCGGCCAGCTCGACGCGCTGCTCGACGAGCACCCGATCGCGTACCTCAAGTGGGACCACAACCGGGAGGTCGGTGAGGCGGGCCTGCCGCCGTCGGGCCGCGGCGCCGTCCACGTCCAGACCCGCGCCGTCCTCCGGCTGATGGACGAGCTGCGCTCACGCCACCCGGGCCTGGAGATCGAGACCTGCGCCTCGGGCGGCGGCCGCGTCGACCTGGGGATCCTGCAGCACACCGACCGGGTCTGGACGTCGGACTCCACCGACGCCCACGAGCGGCTCGGCATCCAGCGCTGGACGTCGCTGCTCGTGCCGTACGAGCTCCTCGGTGCGCACGTCTCCGCGCCCGTCGCGCCGACCTCGGACCGGGCGCTGCCGCTCGACTTCCGGTGCGCCGTCGCCCTGTTCGGCCACTTCGGCATCGAGTGGGACGTCACCGAGGCCGACCCGGCGGAGCGCCGGCGGCTGGCCGAGTGGGTGGCGTTCTACAAGGAGCGGCGCGGCCTCCTGCACTCCGGCCGCGTGGTGCACGCCGACGTGCCCGACCCGGCGTACGACCTGCACGGCGTCGTGGCGCCCGAGCGCGACGAAGCCCTGTACGGGTGGGTGTGCACGGCGTCGTCAGAGGTGTGGCCGCCGCCGCCCGTGCGGCTCCCGGGCCTGGACCCGCGGCGCCGCTACCGGGTGACGCTCGACGGGCCGGTGCGCGACCTCGAGGGCATCGCCGCCCGCTGGGGGGCGGGACTGCCGTGGGTCGAGGCCGGCGGAGCGGAGCTGCCGGGCCGGCTGCTGGGCGAGGTGGGCCTGGCGATGCCGGTGCTCTTCGCCGACCGCGCGCTGCTGCTGCGCGTCACCGCCGCCAGGTGAAGACCCGGTCGACGGCACCGAGCGGGATGGGCAGCCACTGCGGGCGGTGGTGGGTCTCGTAGACCACCTCGTAGAGCGCCTTGTCGAGCACCAGCGCGCGCAGCACCAGCGCCGCGGTGTCGTCGTCCAGGCCGGTGCCCGACGGCGGGACGGCGGCCGTGCGGCAGCCCGCCAGGAAGGCGCGGGTCGCCTCGTCCTGCCAGGTGGCCGGGTCGGGCGCCGCGCCGACCGCGGCGGCGTAGTCGAAGGACCGCAGCATCCCCGCGACGTCGCGTAACGGCAGGTCGGGGCGCGTGCGCTCGGCGACGGGACGCTGCGGCTCGCCCTCGAAGTCGAGGATCTTCCAGGTGCCGTCGCCGAACAGCGTCTGCCCCAGGTGCAGGTCGCCGTGGATGCGCTGGGTCGGGACCGGCTCCGGCAGGGCGGTCAACCGGTCCTCGAGCGCGTCGAGCAGGGCGGCGATCTCGATCGTGTGGTCCGCCAGCGACGGTGCGTCCGCCACGGCGCGTGCGGCCCGGCCGCGCAGCCCTGCCACGAATCGCCTCGCGTCCAGGGGCGGGCCCGGCGGGAGCACGCGCGCCATCCGCCCGTGCAGCTCGGCGACCCGCCGCCCGAGGGCCGCCGCATGGTCCGCGAACGACTCGCCCCGGCTCGCGACGTCGCAGGCCAGCTCGAACCCGTCGGCGGCGTGCGGCACCAGCTCCGACATGATCGCCAGGTGCACCGGCAGCACCCGGCCGGCGTCGCCGGCGTCGACCTCGAGCGCGCCGAGGAACCGTGGCACCCCGTCCCAGCCGTCCGCCGTCAGGGCCTGGGGCACCACCACGTCGGGATGCGGGCCGTCCGCGACCGTCCGCAAGATCTTCAGCATCCCACCCGCACCTCCGGCGGACGGCACGCCGGGCAGGATCACCGAGGTGTTCGACTGCTCGCCGGCCAGCACGCGCCCCCGCTCCGTCAGGGTGACCGGGTCGCCTCCGATGCCCATCGCTCGAGCCAGGGTGAGCCAGCAGACCGGGTGCGCACCGCCGTCGTGCACCGCGACGTCCCCCGACGACGTGGTCACGGTGTCGATGTACCCCGGGCCGCGCGCCGCCGGGTCGCAGATCACCAGCGGGACCTGCACGGTGACGGCGCCACCGGGCAGCGCGGTGCCCTCGAGGCGGGTGAGCAGCAGCACGACGTCCGCCGGTGTCGCGTCGAGGGTCGCACCGTCTGGCCCGGCCGTGGTCTCGCCGTCGTCGCCAGGATCGAAGGTCACCGCGAGCCAGGCCTCCGCGCGGACCTCGCCGCGCCCCGGGTACCAGCGCCGTGTGGGTAGCCACGTGGCCAGCAGGGCCGCGACGCTCGGGTCGGGTCCCTGCGCGGCGGCCCGCACGGCGAGGTCGGTCACGGCGACCCGCTGCCGTCGTCCGCGGCGCCGTCGGGCGGGGTCGCGACCAGCCAGTAGAAGTCGCGCGACCCCCACGAGAGCCTGACGCGTCCGTCCTTGCCGACGTCAGGGAACTTCCCACCACCGAACAGGTCGGTGAGCGACCAGCCCTCGAGACCTTCCAGCGTGATCGTCGCCGACCGCGCCGTGGCGGACAGGTTCGCCGCGACGACCAGCGTCTCGCCCTCCGTGCGTGTGAAGGCCAGGACCGCCTCGTCGTCGGCCGCGCACGCCGTGAAGGTCCCCGTGCCGAAGGCCGGGTGAAGACGCCGCACGGCCAGCATGCCGTGCACCCAGTGCAGCAGCGACGAGGGCTGGGCGAGCTGAGCCTCGACGTTCGCGTACTCGTAGTGGTGCACCAGCGACTGGATCAGCGGCAGGTACAGCTTGCCGGGGTCCGACGTGGAGAACCCCGCGTTGCGGTCCGGGGTCCACTGCATCGGGGTGCGGACGGCGTCGCGGTCCGGGAGCCAGATGTTGTCGCCCATGCCGATCTCGTCGCCGTAGTACAGGCACGGACTGCCCGGCAGCGACAGCAGCAGGGCATGGACGAGCTCGATCTCCTTGCGCGAGTTGTCCAGCAGCGGGGCGAGCCGACGGCGGATGCCCACGTTCGCGCGCATGCGCGGGTCGTGCGCGTACCAGCCGTACATGGCGGCGCGCTCCTCGGTCGAGACCATCTCCAGGGTGAGCTCGTCGTGGTTGCGCAGGAACGTGCTCCACTGCCCGCCCGGGGCGGGGATGTCCGGCGTGTCGGCCATGATGTCCAGGAGCTGGTTGGCGCGCTGGTCCTTGATCGCGTAGAAGATGCGCGGCATCACCGGGAAGTGGAAGCACATGTGGCACTCGGGCTCGTCGGCGGTGCCGAAGTACTCCACGACGTCCTGCGGCCACTGGTTGGCCTCGGCGAGCATGATCCGGCCGGGGAACTCGTCGTCGATCATCCGGCGCACCTGGCGCAGGAACTGGTGCGTGCGGGGCAGGTTCTCGCAGTTGGTGCCCTCCTCCTCGAAGAGGTACGGCACGGCGTCGAGCCGGAACCCGTCCACACCGATCCGCAACCAGAACCGGGCGACGTCGATCATCGCCTGCGTCACCTTCGGGTTCTCGAAGTTGAGGTCCGGCTGGTGGCTGAAGAACCGGTGCCAGTAGTACTGGCGGCGCACCGGGTCGAACGTCCAGTTCGAGGTCTCGGTGTCGACGAAGATGATCCGCGCGTCCGGGTAGCGCGTGTCGTCGTCCGACCACACGTAGAAGTCGCCGTACGGTCCCTCCGGGTCCGAGCGGGACGCCTGGAACCACGGGTGCTGGTCGCTCGTGTGGTTCATGACCAGGTCGATCACCACCCGGATGCCGCGCGCGTGCGCCGCCTCGATGAGGCGCTGGAAGTCCTGCAGCGTGCCGTACTGGGGAGCGATCGCCGTGAAGTCGGCGACGTCGTACCCGCCGTCGCGCTGCGGCGACGGGTAGAACGGGGGCAGCCACAGGCAGTCGACGCCGAGCCACTGCAGGTAGTCGAGCCGGTCGACGATCCCTCGCAGGTCACCCGAGCCCGCCCCCTCCGTGTCGGAGAAGGCGCGGACGATGACCTCGTAGAAGACGGCCTTGCGGTACCAGTCCGGGTCGTCGCTCAGGCCCGGCTTGGCCAGCGGTGGCGGTTCCGGCTGCTGTCGCGGAGGCAGTGCCTGCACGGGGATCTGCCGGGTGATCGGGCGGGGCACCTCGACGCCCCCGGCGCTCACGGACGCGTTCATGCCGGACCGATCCTCAGGACGTGGGCCACCCGCTGCCGGGGGTCCAGGCGGACGTACGGATGCTGCCCCCAGGGGTAGGACTCGCCGGAGAGCAGGTCGTGCGCCGTGAAGAACGGCTGGTCCTCGACACCGTCCGGCCGGGTCAGCCCCAACGACTCGAGGTCCAGGAGGACGGTGGACTCCTGGACCTGGTGGGGGTCGAGCGTCAGCACGACCAGGACGACGTCGTCCTGCGTGGCGCCGGGGCGGCCGGCAGCCGGGAGGTGCTCGGCCCGCACCCGGCGGGAGAAGGCGACGACCTGGTCGTTGGTGGTGGTGTGCACGGTCAGGTTGCGCAGCTGCTGCAGGGCCGGGTGGGCGCGGCGCAGCTCGTTGAGGCGCCCCAGCAGCATCGAGATGCCGATCTCGTCCGCCCGCTCCCAGTCGCGCGGCCGGTACTCGTACTTCTCGTTGTCGATCTGTTCGTCGGCGCCGGGCCGCGGTACGTCCTCGACGAGCTCGTAGCCGGAGTAGATGCCCCAAGTGGGGGCCCCTGTCGCCGCGAGGACGGCGCGGATCGCGAAACCCGCGACGCCGCCCTCCTGCAGGTAGGGCGGCAGGATGTCGTGGGTGGTCGGCCAGAAGCTCGGCCGCATCACCGACCCCGCCTCGCCCGAGACCTCCTCGAGGTACTCGAGGACCTCCTCCTTGGTGTTGCGCCAGGTGAAGTACGTGTACGACTGGTGGAACCCGATGCGGGCGAGGGTCTCCATCATGGCGGGCTTCGTGAACGCCTCCGACAGGAAGATGACGTCAGGGTCGGTCGCGTGGACCTCCGCGAGCAGCCACTCCCAGAAGTCCAGCGGCTTCGTGTGCGGGTTGTCCACCCGGAACAGGGTGACCCCCCGGGCGATCCACAACCGCACGACCCGCAGCACCTCGGCGTAGATGCCCGCCGGGTCGTTGTCGAAGTTCAGCGGGTAGATGTCCTGGTACTTCTTCGGCGGGTTCTCCGCGTACGCGATCGACCCGTCGGCGCGCACCGTGAACCACTCCGGGTGCTCGGTGACCCACGGGTGGTCGGGCGAGCACTGCAGCGCCAGGTCGAGCGCGACCTCCAGGCCGTTCTCCTGGGCCTGCGCGACGAACGCCTTGAACCCGCGCTCCGTCCCGAGCTCGGGATGGATCGCGTCGTGCCCGCCCTCCGGCGAGCCGATCGCGTAAGGACTGCCCGGGTCGCCGGGCTGGGCGTCCAGCGTGTTGTTGCGTCCCTTGCGGAACGTGGTGCCGATGGGGTGGACCGGGGTGAGGTAGACGACGTCGAACCCCATCGCCGCGATCGCGGGCAGCCGCTTCGCCGCCGAGACGAACGTGCCGGACCGCCAGGTGCCGTCCCGGCGCTGCGTCGCACCCTCCGACCGGGGGAACATCTCGTACCAGGAGCCGGCCAGCGCGAGCCGGCGGTGGACGCGCAGAGGATACGTGGCGCTCGGGCTCATCAGGCGCCGCAGCGGGATGCGACGCAGCGCGGCCCGGACGTCGTGGGTGGTGGCCATCGCGAGGCGGGCCTCGGCCGGGCGGGACGTGTCGGCGAGCTCCCGGGCGACGTCGGCGAGCAGCTCGGCGTCCTGCGGGGTGCGGCGCCGCTGGAGGCTCCGCGCGGTGATCTGCTCGAACAGCCGCGCTCCCTCGGCGAGCATGAGGTCGACGTCCTGCCCGGCGTCGATCTTGATCGTGGCGTCGTGCGCCCACGTCGAGTACGGGTCGGACCAGGCCTCGACCCGGAACGACCAGTCACCGGTGGCGTCGGGCTGGAGGAACCCGCGGAACCGGTCCAGACCCGGCGCGACGTCCTCCATCGGCGCCCACGAGTGGACCCTGCGGTCCGGGCCGAAGAGGACGGCGGTGGCGGCGACGGCGTCGTGGCCCTCCCGGAACACCGTCGCCTCGACGGGCACGACCTCGCCGGGCGTGGCCTTGGCGGGCCAGCGTCCCCCTTCGATCACGGGGGAGACCTCGAGCACGGGGATGCGTCCGATGGGCCGGGGCGGTGCTGGTTGGGGCGACGTCACGGCTCCACGCTATCCACCCCCGACGTCCGGTGCGCGCGCACCCGGCTGGCGAGTCCTGTCGTCGTCCGCCGCCGTCGTCGTCCGTCATTGTCCGCCGCCTCCTCGTGTCGCGAAGTAGAGCCTCCCGTACTCCATTCGAGTCCCGGGGGCGCTACTTCGCGGCAGGGACGGTTGGTTGTCCACAGGGGGTCCGCGACGACCGGGCCGGCCCTGCCACGATCGGCGCCATGGACGACGACGCAGCACCTCCGAGCACGACGACGGCGAGCATGACGATGGCGAGCACGACGGCGAGTACGCGACGGCGTGGCCCGCGACCGACCATGACGGCGCCCCCGCGGGACGGCACCGCGCAGCGCCGACCCAGCCGGCGCCGGCCCGGCGCTCCGGCGCGAACGTCGCGTCCTGGAGATGGCCGCGGCGACGGCGGAGACCCTGCAGAACGACTTCGTGTTCAGCCACGAGACGGCGGCCCTGATCCATGGCCTGAGCGTCTACCGGCTCGCCGAGGAGGTCCATGTCACGCAACGGTCGAAGCCCACGGTGCGCCGCGCGGACCCGCACCTGCACCGCCATGCGATCACGCTGCCTGGGCGGGACCGCACCGTCGTCGGCGGCCGACCGGTGACGACGGTCGAGCGCACGCTCGTCGACTGTGCCCGATGGCTGCCCGGACCACGGGCACTGGTGGTGGCCGACTCCGCCCTGCGTGCCGGTGCGGATCTCGACCTGGTCGACGTGCTGCTGCGGGAGGCGGCGGGACGGCCGGGCATCCGGCAGGGCCGGTGGGTGGTCGAGCTCGCCGATGCTCGTGCCGAGTCCGCCGCCGAGTCGCTGGTGCGATGGTTCGTGCTGCAGGCCGGTCTCGACCGGCCCGACCTGGCGGTGCCTGCGCAGACCGACCGGGGCACCTACTGGTTCGACCTGCGTGACCCGGCTGCGCTGATCGGCCGGATCCGTGCGGCCCTCGTCGTTGCGGTGGCGCGACAGCGAACCGGTCGCCGCCCCCTCTGACCGCGAAGTAGAGCCTCCGGTACCGCGGAGGTGTCCCCAGACCTCGACTCGAGAACAGGAGGCTCTACTTCGCGGTGAGGCGTTCGGGGACTGAGCGGCTCGGACGGTCAGGAGTCAGGCGTCGGCGGCCAGCGCACGCCCCGTGACGCGCCCGGTGTGCAGGCACCCGCCGAGGAACGTGCCCTCGAGCGCCCGGTGGCCGTGCACCCCGCCCCCGCCGAACCCTGCTGCCTCACCGACGGCCCACAGCCCGTCCAGCACGGTGCCGTCGGTCCGGAGCACGCGTCCGGACGGGTCGCACCACAGGCCCCCGAGGGTCTTGCGGGTCAGCACCGACAGCCGCACGGCCAGGAGCGGGCCGTCCTTCGGGGTGGTCAACGGTCGCGGCGGGGACACGCGGATCATCTTGTCGACCTTGAAGTCCCGGGCCGCACGGGTGGCGACGACCTGAGGGTCCTTGCCGAGGCCGGAGGCGACCTGCGCGTCGCGCGCGCGGACGACGGCGGCCAGTGCGACCGGGTCCACGTGCCCGGTCGAGCCCGGCGTCGCCTCGGTCAGCGCGTTCATCGCTCCGGCGAGCTCCTCCGGGGTGTCGGCCCAAAGGAACTCGGGGGACTCGCGGGCGAACCGTGCGACCGGTCCCACGGCTCCGGGCAGCACCCGCTGGGCGAGCAGCCGGACGTCCTTGCCCGTCAGGTCGGGGTTCTGCTCCGAGCCGGACAGGGCGAACTCGGCGTCCATGATCGCCTTGTTGAGCACGAACCAGGAGTGGTCGTCGCCGCGCCGGGTGACGTGCTGCAGCGCGCCGAGGGCGTCGAAGCCGGGGAACAGGGGCGCGGGCAGGCGCCGTCCGTCGGCGTCCAGCCACAGGGAGGACGGCCCGGGCAGGATGCGGATCCCGTGGTTCGTCCAGACGGGGGAGTGGTTCGCGATGCCCTCGGGGTAGTGCCACATGCGGTCCTCGTGCACGAGGGCGGCACCGGAGTCGGCGGCGTGGCCCAGCATGAGGCCGTCGGTGGAGTCGGGGACGCCGGAGAGCATGCGGTCCGGCAGCGTGCCGGCCTCGTGGTCCCACCGGGACCGGGCGAGGTCGTGGTTCGCCCCGATCCCGCCCGAGGCGACGACGACGGCGCCGGCCGAGATCTCCTCGATGCCCACCACCTCGCGGGAGGAGGGAGCGCCGCGCAGGGCGTCGTCGTCGGACAGGATCTCGGTGCGGACGCCGGTGACCCGACCGTCCGTCACGACGAGCTCGACGGCCCGACGGCGGAAGCGCAGGTCGAGCAGGCCGGCGGACCGGGCGTCCAGCGCGGCCCGGACGAAGGGCTCGATGATGGCGGGGCCGGTGCCCCACGTGACGTGGAAGCGCGGCACGGTGTTCCCGTGCGCGGTGCCGTGGTCCGGTCCGAACGCGTAGCCGCCCCGCTCGGCCCACTGCACCAGCGGGAACCAGCGGACGCCCTTGCCGTGCAGCCACGAGCGCAGGTCGCCGCTCGCGGTCTCCACGAAGTGTCGCGCCCAGGCGTACCCGTGGCGGTCGGGCCCCTCCCCGCGCTCGGCACCAGGCGCGAACTGGGCCGAGCCGAGCCAGTCCGACCAGGCGAGCTCGGCGCTGTCGTGGACCCCGAGGCGGCGCTGCTCGGGGGAGTCGACGAGGAACAGCCCGCCGAACGACCACCATGCTTGCCCGCCGAGCGAGGCTTCAGGTTCCTGGTCGAGCAGGACCACCTTGCGTCCGGCAGCGGTGAGCTCGGTGGCGGTGACGAGGCCTGACAGACCGGCCCCGATCACGATGACGTCGGCGTCCATGCTCGCAGTCTGCCAGAGCCAGGTCGGTCAGCGGCGGGCGACGAGCACGTCGACGCTGAGGGACTCGAGCACCACGTGGCCGGGCTCGACCGCCTCGTCGGCCTGCTCCGGGCCCTCGGGGGTGTCCCACGTCGAGCTCCAGACGCGTTCCCACGCGCCCTCCCCGGTCAGGGGACGGGGCAGCGTCACGTCGGCGTCGTCCAGCCCTCCGTTGATCACGAGCAGCACGTCCGCCTCGCCGTCGTCCGGCCCCGGCCTCAGCATCTGGATGATCCGCCGGCCCTGCACGGCCCAGGCACCGTGGTCCATCGCCTCGCCGGCGTCGTCGAACCAGAGCAGGTCGGGCACCTCCTCGCCGGGCCGCGGCGACCCGAGGAAGAACGACTCCGCCCGGAGCGCGGCGTGCTCGGCCCGCAGGCCGGTGAGGAACCGGGCCGTGGCGAGCAGGTCTCGGCCCGCGGCGTCCAGATCCCAGTCCAGCCAGGAGACGGGGGAGTCCTGGGTGTAGGCGTTGTTGTTCCCGCGCTGGCTGCGACCCAGCTCGTCCCCGGCGGTCAGCATGGGCGTCCCCGCCGAGAGCAGGAGGGTGGCCAGCAGGTTGCGCTGCGAGCGGCGACGCAGCGGGACGACGGCGGACCACGGCTCGGTCGTGGCGTCGTCGGCGCCATCCGGGGCGTGCCCCTCCACGCCGTGGTTCCACGAGCGGTTGTCGTCCGTGCCGTCCCGGTTGTCCTCACCGTTGGCCTCGTTGTGCTTGCGGTCGAACGCCACGAGGTCGGCGAGGGTGAAGCCGTCGTGCGCGGTCACGTAGTTGATCGAGGCGACCGGGCCGCGCATCAGGGGTGGGTCGGAGGGGCCGAAGAGGTCGGCCGAGCCGGCCAGGCGGGTGGTCAGCTCGCGCATGCCGAACATGGCCTCACCCTGCGAGCCCGCGCGCGGCGACTCGAGCCAGAACGAGCGGACCGCGTTGCGGAACCGGTCGTTCCACTCGGCCATCGGGGCGGGGAACTGGCCGGTCTGCCAGCCGCCCGGTCCCACGTCCCACGGCTCGGCGACGAGCTTGAGCCCGGAGAGCACCGGGTCCGTCTGCAGCGCGACCAGGAACGGGTGGTCCGCCGTGAAACCCTCGTGGTCGCGCCCCAGGGTGACTGCCAGGTCGAACCGGAAGCCGTCCACGCCGACGACGTCCGCCCAGAAGCGCAGGGAGTCCAGGGTGAGCTGCACCACGCGGTGCCGTCGGAAGTCGAGGGTGTTGCCCGTCCCGGTGACGTCGGCGATCGCGGCCGGGCTGCCGCCGTCGTGCAGGTAGTAGAGCGGGTTGTCGAGGCCTCGCCAGGACAGGAACAGCGCGTCGTCGCCGCCCTCGCACGTGTGGTTGTAGACGACGTCGAGCAGCACCTCGATGCCGGCCTCGTGCAGCAGGTGCACCATGCCGCGCACCTCGTCCAGCACGGCGGCCGGGCCGGCCTCCTGCGCGGCGCGGGTCGCGTACGCCGCGTGCGGCGCGAAGAACCCCATCGTGGAGTAGCCCCAGTAGTTGGTCAGGCCGCGGTCGGCCAACCACGGCTCCGCCGTCGAGGCGTGGATGGGCAGCAGCTCGAGGGTCGTCACACCGAGCGACGTCAGGTGCTCGATCATCGCCGGGTGCGCCAGGCCCGCGTAGGTGCCCCGCAGCTCCTCCGGGATCTCGGGGTGCTGCAGCGTCAGCCCGCGCACGTGCGCCTCGTAGACCACGGTGTCCGCCCAGGGGATCCGCGGCCGGCTCAGCGGGGGCGCCTCGGGCAGCCCGTCCAGGACGACGGCGTGGGGCACGAACGGCAGCGAGTCCTCCTCGTCCGGGCCGCCGTCGTCGGCCGCCCCGCCGCCGAGTGTCGCCGGGACGTACGCGAGCTCGCCGGCGTAGCCGCGGGCGTACGGGTCGAGCAGCAGCTTGGCCGGGTTGTGTCGCATGCCGGCGTCGGGGTCCCAGGGACCGTGCGCACGAAACCCGTAGCGCTGCCCGGGCGGGACGTCGGGGACGTGCCCGTGCCAGACGCCGTACGTCGGCCCGTCCAGGGCGATGCGCCGCTCGACGTACCGCGCCGGGTCGTGCTCGTCCCTCTCGGGGGCGACGACGTCGATCAGGCACAGCTCGACGCCGGAGGCGTGCGAGGCCAGCACAGCGACGTCGATGCCGCCGTCGGACGTGATGCGCACTCCGAGCGGCGGGACGTGGCTGCGCGTCCGGTTGGGGCGGGTCAGCGGGGTGACCTTGGGGCGGGCCTGCATGGGCCCATCCTGGACCAGGCCACCGACAGCGACGAGCGGAGCCATGCCACGAGGTCGAGGTGCGTCACGCCATGCGGACGAGGGCGGAGCGCACGGCCGGGGCCGAGTAGGCTCGGCCCCGGTGGCCCCTGGTCGCCAGCGTCCATCCGTCGAGCACCTGGATCGGAAGGTTCCCCGTGCGCATCGCCGTTCTCGTGAAGTACGTGCCGGACATCAACGCCGAGCGGCGTTTCGAGGACTGTCGCGTCGTGCGTGACCCGGCGGAGGGGACCCTCAACGAGCTCGACGAGAACGCGCTCGAGGCCGCGCTGCGGATCGTCGAGGCCCTGCCCGACGACGAGCGCGAGGCCAGCGAGGTCGTCGCCGTGACGGTGGCCCCGCCGGAGGGCGACATCGCGGTCCGCAAGTCCTTCCAGATGGGTGTGGACCGCGGCATCCGCGTCTCCGACGACGCCCTGGCCGGCTCGGACTACTTCGGCACGACGGCGGCCCTGGCGGCCGCGGTCCGCCGGCTCGAGACCGAGGGCCCGGTCGACCTGGTCGTGACCGGGATGGCGGCGCTCGACGGGCTCGGCTCCGTGGTGCCCGCGCTGCTCGCCGCCGAGCTCGGCCGGCCCGCGGTGACCTTCGCGAAGAAGGTCGCCGTCGACGGCGGGACCCTCGAGGTCACCCGTGAGACGGACGAGGCGACCGAGACGCTGTCGGCACCGTTGCCCGCCGTGCTGTCCGTCGCGGACACCGCGAACACCCCGCGGTTCCCGAACTTCAAGCTCATCATGGCCGCGCGCACCAAGCAGATCGAGACGTGGTCCGCGGCCGACCTGGACCTCGACCTGGCCGCGGTGGGTGCTGCCGGCGCGCGCACCGAGACGACGCAGGCGTCCCCGCGGCCGGAGAAGCCCGAGGTCGAGCTCGTCCAGGACAAGGGCTCGGGCGGCCGGGCCCTGGCCGAGTACCTCATCCGCAACGACCTGGTCTGATCGGAGACGCCGACATGCCTGCGCCTACCCACAACCGCACCGTGCTGGTCCTGCTCGACCCCGCCACGGAAGTCCGCTCGAGCGTCCTCGAGCTGTTCACGATCGGCCGCTCGCTGGGGCGCGTCGAGGCCGTCACGCTCGAGGCCCCCACCGTCGAGGTGCTCGCGCAGCTCGGCGCCCACGGCGTCGAGACGGTCCACCAGGCCGAGCTCCCGCCGTCCGCGCAGGGCGAGGCCCGCCACCTGTCGGCCGTGGTCGCGGCGACCCTCGCGGCCGCCGTCCGGCTCACCGACGCCGACGTCGTGCTGACGCCGTCGTCGTTCACCGCGAAGGAGGCCGCCGCGCTGACCGCGCGCGAGCTCGGCGCCGGCGTCGTCATCGACGCCGCGAGCGTCACGCAGGACGACGAGGGCCGGATCGTCGCCGGCAAGCGGGTCTTCGCCGGCTCGTGGGACACCACGAGCGTGGTCCGTACCCCGGCGGCCGTGGTGACGGTCCGCGCCAACTCCGTGGTCCCGCAGCCCGCGGACGCCGCCGTCAGCACCGTGGTCGAAGGGTTCGCCGTGACGGTCGACGGCGTCGTCCCGACCGTCGTGGAGCGCACCCCCACCGAGCGTGACGCGGCCCGCCCCACCCTCGAGGAGGCGGCGGTCGTCGTCGCCGGGGGCCGGGGTACCGGAGGAGACTTCGGGCCGGTCACCGAGCTGGCCGACGCGCTCGGCGCGGCCGTCGGAGCCTCCCGGGACGCCGTGTTCGAGGGCTGGTTCGACCGCTACGTCGGGCAGACCGGCGTCACCGTCGCGCCCCGCGTGTACATCGGCGCGGGCATCTCCGGCGCGCCGCACCACCGGGGCGGCATGCAGGCCTCCCAGGTCGTCGTCGCGGTCAACAACGACCCGGAGGCGCCGATCTTCGAGATCTGCGACTTCGCCGTCGTCGGCGACCTCGCCGACGTGCTCCCGCAGGCCGCTGAGATCATCCGGGCCCACAAGGAGCAGTAGTGCCGCTCGACCCGGTGGTGCCGGCCCGTGGCGTGCTGCCCGCCGAGGAGCGGCGGCGCACCGCGCGGCACCTCCTGCTCGAGGGTTTCGGCCGTGCGGCGCAGGAGCGGCTCGCCGGCGCGCGCGTCCTGGTGATCGGTGCCGGTGGCCTCGGTTCGCCGGCGCTGCAGTACCTGGCCGCTGCCGGGGTCGGCACCCTGGGCGTCGTGGACGACGACGTCGTGGAGCTCTCCAACCTGCAGCGCCAGGTGCTGCACGGCGAGGGCACCGTCGGGTCGCCCAAGACGACGTCCGCCGCGGCCGCCCTGCGGCGCCTCGCCCCGGGGGTGCGGGTCGTCGAGCACCGCGAGCGCCTCGACGAGGCGAACGCTCGTCGCGTCCTCGCGGGGTACGACGTGGTCGTGGACGGCTGCGACACCTTCGCCACCCGCTACGCCGTCTCCGAGGCCGCGGCGGCGTTGGGCCTGCCCGTCGTGTGGGGGAGCGTGCTGGGCTGGGACGGACAGGTCGCCGTCTGGTGGTCGGCGGCGCCGGACGGCCGGTCGATCACCTACCCGGACGTGTTCGGCCCGCAGCCGTCCGCCGAGGGCGAGTCCTGCGAGACCGTCGGGGTGCTCTCACCGGCGTGCGGCGTCGTCGGCGCCACGATGGCGGTGGAGGCTGTCAAGCTGCTCACCGGGACGGGGGAGCCGGCGCTGGGCCGGTTGCTGTCGTACGACGCACGGACGTCGGCCTGGGACGAGGTGCGGTTGGCTCCGCTTGCGTCGGGGGTCGAGCCGCCCGCCGCTGCGGCGCTGAGGTCCGAAGGCCCCGGCCCCGTCGGTCGTGAGGTGGAAGAGGGGGTGCTGGTGGTGGACGTGTCGCTCGTGGCCGGCGGCAGGCCCGAGGGGTCCGTGTGGGCGCGGCTCGAGGACCTCGCGGCGGGGGAGTACCCGCCGGAGCTGGCGGCTCATCCGAAGGACGGCCCCGTCGTCGTCGTGTGCCCGTACGGCCTGCGGTCGCGCGGGGCTGCCGCACTGCTCGCGGACGACGGTTGGACGGCCGTCGAACCCCGAGCTCTCGATATCTCGGCAGCGTCAGCCGCCGGCGAAGGGCGGCAGCAGGTCGACCCGTGACCCGTCCGGCACGACGTCGGTCGGCGCGGCACGGCGCCCGTCCAGCAGCACGGCGCAGCGAGCCAGCACCGGTCCGGCCTCGGGGGAGGCGCCGGTGAGGTGCCCGACGACGTCACCGACGGTTGCGCCGTCGGGTACGTCCATCGTGTCGGTCGAGCGTCCCAGGGCCGCTCGGGCGGCGGCGAAGTAGCGCAGCTCCACCATGCTCTAGCCTCCGATCGCGCTCATGGTTCGTTCCGGCTGCGTGAAGGACGGGTCGTCCATGCCGTGCCCGGCGCCCTTGCCCCACATGGCGGTGCGCCACAGGTCGGCCAGCTCGGCGTCGGAGGCGCCCGCGCGCAGCGGGCCGAGGAGGTCCGACTCGTCGTGCGCGAACAGGCAGTCGCGCACGCCGCCCTCCGCGGTGAGGCGGGTGCGGCGGCAGTCGGCGCAGAACGGCTCGGTGACCGACGCGATGATGCCGACCCGGCCGAGCAGCGCGCCGGTCGCGGGCGAGCGGACCGTGAACCGTTCCGCCGGAGCGCCGTCGCGGGGCTCGTCGTCGGGCGCCAGCGTGAAGCGGCGACCCAGAAGCTCCCGCACCTCCGCCGCGGTCACCATGGCGGCCCGGTCCCACGAGTGGTCGGCGTCCAGGGGCATCTGCTCGATGAAGCGCAGCTCGAACCCGCGCTCCAGCGACCAGGCCAGCAGGTCTGCGGCGTGGTCGAGGTTGACCCCGCGCACCAGCACGGCGTTGATCTTGACCAGGTCGAACACGCGGGCGGCGGCGTCGATCCCCGCGAGGGTGCGCTCGAGGAACGGGCGCCGGGCGAGGGTGGCGAACGTGTCCGGGTCCAGGGTGTCCAGGGAGACGTTGACGCGGTCCAGCCCGGCGTCGCGCAGGGCGTCGGCCCGCGAGTCGAGCCCGACCGCGTTGGTGGTCAGGCTGATCTCCGGCCGGTGCTCCAGGGCGGCCACGTCGCGCACGACCTCGACCAGGTCGCGACGCAGCAGGGGCTCTCCGCCGGTGAAGCGCACCTGGCGCACCCCGAGCTCACCCGTCGCGACGCCGACGAGCCGCGCGATCTCCGCGCGAGTCATGACCGAGTCCTTCGGCAGGGCGGGCAGGCCCTCGGCGGGCATGCAGTACGTGCAGCGCAGGTTGCAGCGGTCGGTCAGGGAGACGCGGAGGTCTGTGGCCGTGCGCCCGTAGCGGTCCACCAGGCCGCCCGTGGTGGGCCGGTCGGTGGGCAGCACGGCGTCCTGCCAGGGAGTGGGGATCGCGGGGATCCCGAGGTCGACGGGGGGCACGGTGCCTCCTCAGGTCCGGTCGGGCTGCCAGCCCAGCGCGAGGCGGGAGGCGCGCTCGGCGACGACGTCGTCCGGGGTGGGGCGGCTGGACGCCGCCGCGAGCCCGTGCGCGTAGCCGACGAGGTAGGTGGTCACGGGGGCGGCGGGCCGGGCGACGTGGTGCGCGGCGTCCCGGGCCAGGTCGAGGATCTCGTGGAGGTCGACGCTGCCGGCGGGCAGCTCGAGCTCGGCCTCGAGGGCCTCGACCCAACGTGCCAGCACGTCGGCGGTGTCCTGGGTCATCGTTCTCCCTCCTCGGTGTGGCCTACCGCGTGCCGCGCGGTGAGCCTGTTCACATCCTCCCAGGTGTCGACGTCGTCGCTCGTCCCCGTCTCGTCCGGCACGGTGATCAGCCGCATCGACGCGACGAGCCTGCGGACCGCTGCGCCGTGCGGGTCGACCGCTCGCAGCGCCGCTCCCAGCGCGGCCCGCCGGTAGATCCCGACGAGCCACTGGGCGCGGTCCGCGCGCACCAGGTGGGCGCCGTCGGCGTCGGGTTCGTCGCTGAGGGCGGCGCACAGGGCGGGTACGGCGGCCGCCGCCCCGGGGACGTCGACGGCGAGCAGCAGGACCCAGGGCGGCGCACCGGGTCGGTCGAGCGCGCGCAACCCCGCGTCGAGTCCCGCCACGGGCCCGCCGAACGGCGGGTCCTCTCGGGTGACGACGAGCGAGCGGCAGGGCTGCGCGACGGCGTCCCGGGGGCCGACGACGGCGGTCGACTCGGCCTCGGCGGTGGCGGCCAGCGCGTGGTCGAGCAGCGACGCGCCCCCGACGACGATGCCCGGCTTGGGGGTGCCGCCCAGCCGCGTGGCACGACCGCCGGCGAGGATCACGGCGTCGTACCTCATGCGTCGTCCCCGAGCGGGAGGACCGTGACCTCGTCGCCGGGAGAGACCCGCGTGACGTCGGCGGGGACGACGGCCAGCGCGTCGGCCGTCGGGAGGGCGGACAGGTGGTGACCGTCGTGCGCGGCCGGGGCGACGCCGTCGTGCCCGGTGATAACGGGGAGCACCTGCTCGGCGCCCGCCGGGCTGGCCCAGCCGCGCGCCGCCCGCGCCGTGCGGTCGTGCGGCAGGCCGCGGCGCCCGCCGAGGCGGTGCACCGCGGGCCGCGCGAAGAGCGTGAACGACACGAGGGCGCTGACGGGGTTGCCGGGCACGGCGACCCACGGCACGCCACGCCAGGTGGCCAGCGCCTGCGGGCGGCCGGGACGCATGGCGACCGCGGCGACGTCGACGTGCTGGGCGGTCCCCGCCGCGAGCACCTCGCGGACCACGTCGCTGGCGCCCGCCGAGACGCCACCCGAGGTGACGATCAGGTCGGCGTCGCCGGCCACGCGGTCGAGGACGGCGGCCAGCGCACCGGGGTCGTCCGGCACGGCGCCCACGCGCACGACGTCGGCGCCCGCCGCGCGGGCCAGGGCGGCCAGCATGAGCGAGTTCGAGTCCGGGATCGTGCCCGGGGCGGTCGACCCGAGGCCGGCGAGCTCGGAGCCGGTCGAGACGACCGCGACGCGGGGGCGCCGGTGCACGGGCAGCGTCGTGAGACCCGCGGCGGCGGACGCGGCGAGGGCCCCCGGGGTGACGACGGCGCCGGCGGCGGCGACCAGGTCACCGGCGGCGAGGTCGGTCCCGGCGCGGCGCACGTGGTCGCGGTGCTGGCGGCCCAGGGTGACGGACCGCTCCGTCGTCGGGCGGCCCGCGACGAACCGGCCGGTCGAGGTCCGCTCGACGGGGACGACGGCGTCGTACCCGTGGGGCAGGGGAGCCCCGGTCATGATCCGCACCGCGCCCCATGGTTGCGGGCGCAGTTCCTGGCCCGACGTGTCCTCTGAATCGGGGCAGAACGGACCAGAAATTGCGCCCACAACACCGGCGGGGTGGCCGGGACGGATGTCGGCCAGCACCGGCAGCGTGACCTGCGCGCCGTCGTCGGGCAGGTCGGTGAGCCGCACCGCGTAGCCGTCCATCGCGGAGTTGTCGAAGGCCGGCACCGGTGCGACCGCCACGACGTTGCGGGCGAGGACGAGCCCGAGCACGCCCTCCGCGTCCAGCCGGACGCCGGTCGTCTCGAGCGGGTGCACGCGAGCCAGCGTCGCCGCGAGGTGCTCGGCGATGGTGCGCGGCGTCGGACCGGTCATGCCCGCCACCGTAGGCGGCGGATGTGTCGCCCGTGCAGCACCGACCTCACAGCGTGTCGACCGTGCCGGTGAGATCACCGTGCCTGCGCACGGACGCGGCGTCGCACCGGCCCCAGCGTGACCAGCAGCGTGAACAGGGTCGTCACCGCCAGCAGGCCGAAGCCGAGGTCGTAGGTGCCGTCCGCGCTGTACACCGCGCCCATGATCAGCGGTGGGATGAACCCGCCGAGGCCACCGGCCGCGCCGACGACGCCGGTCACCCCGCCGACCTTGTCCGCCGGCGCCATCTTCGCCACCAGTGCGAACGTCGCTCCCGACGAGGCGCCCAACCCGGCGGCCATCCCCAGGAACGCGATCGTCGCACCGGGCATCAGCGCCGGCTGGAGCACGATCACGGCGGCGAACACCGCGACGACGGCGTAGCAGGCCGCGTTGACCGCGACCCCGCCGAACCTGTCCGACAGGCCGCCGCCCACCGGGCGCATCACCACGGCGAGCACCACGAATCCCGCCGTCCGGAACGACGCGTCCGACGGCTCCAGGCCATAGGCGTTCTCGAGGAACGTCGGCAGGTACACCGAGAACGCGACGAAGCCGCCGAACCCGATGGCGTACAGCCAGGACAGCTGCAGCGTCGCGGGCAGACGGGCGATCGCCCAGGTACGGGCGAGCATCCCGCCACCGCTGCCCGGTGCCCAGGCCGGCGCCTCGTGCAGCGCCACGCGCGAGACCACCGCGAAGACGGCCAGCGCGGCCGAGACGATGAGGAAGGGGGCGCCGTCGCCCCACGCGTCGCGGATCGGCACCGTCGAGAACGCGGCCACCGCCGTGCCGCCCATCCCCGCGCCGAAGATGCCGATCGCCGTCCCGCGACGGGCCGGCGGGTACCAGCCGTTGACGAACGGGACGCCGATGGCGAAGGTCGTCCCGCCCAGCCCGAGGAAGAACCCGCCGATCAGCAGCCACAAGAGGCTGTCGGCGACGAACCCGATGAACAGCACGGGCACGATCGTCAGCGCGGAGGCCAGCGGGAACATGACGCGCGCACCGAGCCGGTCGGTCAGCGCGCCCACCGGGATGCGCCCGAGCGAGCCGACGATCACCGGCACCGCGACCAGCACCGACACCTCGAAGTCCGACAGGGAGTACAGCTGGCCGTAGCTGTTGCCGAGCGGGCTCAGCAGCGCCCAGGCCCAGAAGCAGATCGCGAAACCGGTCGTGGCCAGCGCGAGCTGGGCCGTCGACCCAGGTACGGTGGCGCTCGCGGGCGCCCGGTCCGGGTGGGTCTCGGACGTCATCGCTGCTTCCTCCGTGCCGTGCTCGGTTCCCATCCCGGACGCGGGGCGCGGGTCCCGCCACCGGTGGCGGCGTCGCGAGACCGGTAGACGATGTACGGGCGCAGGGGGTACGTCACGGGCGCCGAGAACGCGTGCACCAGCCGGGTGAACGGCCAGACCGCGAACAGCAGCATCGCGAGCGTGACGTGCACCGCGAACGCCAGGGGCACGCCGACCATCAGGGCCGGTTCGGGCTGCAGGAGGAACAGCGAGCGGAACCAGGGCGAGATCGTCTGGCGGTAGTCGTACCCGAAGCCGCCGGCCAGGATCTGGGTGTGCACGGTGGCCCAGGTACCGGACAGGATCGAGGCGGCCAGCATCACGTACATGAACTTGTCGGTGCGCGTGGTGGCGAGGAAGACCGGCCCGGTGGACCGGCGACGGTAGACGAGGATGACCAGACCGCTCACGAGCAGCAGCGCGCCGAGCGTGCCGAGCCACGTGGCCAGGAAGTGGTACGCCGCCTCGGTGACGCCGACGGCGTGCGTCCAGGACTCCGGGATCACGAGACCCACGAAGTGCCCGGCGATGACGGCCAGCAGCCCGAAGTGGAACAGCGGGCTGCCCAGGCGCAGCAGGCGCTTCTCGTACAGCTCGCTGGACCGGGTGGTCCAGCCGAACTTGTCGTACCGGTACCGCCAGATGGTGCCCACCACGAAGGTGGTCAGGCACGCGTACGGCACCACGATCCACAGCAGGATCTCGGCGGCGCTCAGCTCCACGGCAGCTCCCTCCCTCCGGGTGCGCCGGCCGTTCCCGGCGCCGCCGGCCCGGCTCCGTACCCCTCCAGGCCGACGGCCTCCGCGGGTGGGCCCGACGCCACGAGGTCGGCGACCCGCTCGGCCGTCGCCGCGTCCACGGGCGCAAGGGTGAGGCACACGGCCTCGACGCCGGCGGTCCACGGCACGTCGAGGGCGGCCAGCGCGGACCGCAGCACCTCGATCCCCTCGCGGTGCGCGTCCAGCAGGGCTCCGGCGATCCGCGCGCCGTCGGGACCGCCGCAGGCGGAGAGCTCCAGCACGGTCGGCAGGTAGTCCGGCAGCTCGGTGCCGGTCGTCTCGAACCCGGCGGCCCGGTACGCCTCGACGAACCGGACCAGCGCCTCGCCCCGTCGTCGGGTGTCCCCGGCGGCGTAGTAGGACAGGTACATCGAGCACCGACGCTTGAGGTCGAACGTCTCCACGTAGCGCGCCTGCAGGTCGCGCTGGTCCCCGGTCAGGAGGGTCGCCGCGAGCCCGTCGAGCCGATCGCGCACGGGTGCGGGGAGGCGGCCGACGGCGGCACGCACCTCGCGCGCCGCGGCGAGCGTCGCGTCGTCGGGGTAGGCGAGGAGCAGCGACGCCGCCATGTGGGCGGTGGCGCGGGAGGGGCCGTCGAGCCGTACGGGCTCGAGGGCGTCCAGCCGACGGGCCCGCACCCCGGGTCGGGGCAGGAACGCGAGCCTCATGACGCCTCCCGCGGTGCGTCGGAGCCGGGTTCGTCCGGCGGGAAGAGCCCGTCGGGGCGACCGTTGCCGTCCCAGTTGAGCAGGTTGACGCGCCCCGGGGTGGACGGTCCGTAGGGCGAGTCCGCCGTCTGCCGGGAGGACAGGGCGTGGAAGTTCTCGACCGCGACCGGCGTCGGCTGCCCGGACGACGAGCCGAACGGGCCGGCACCGTCCATGCCCTGCCCTCCCATGCCGGGACCACCCTCGAAGTCCAACGAGCAGGCCATCTCCTCCAGGTCGTCGGCCACCTCGGCGTGAGCGGTGGGGATCACGTACCGCTCCTCGTACTTGGCGATGGCGAGCAGCCGGTACATCTCCTGGACCTCGTCGCCGGTCATCCCGACGGCCGACGCGGTCTCCTCGACGGGCTCCCGGCCGAGGTTGACGTCCCGCATGAACGAGCGCATCGCCGCGAGCCGCCGCAGCACCCGCTCCACCGGCGCGGTGTCGCCGGCGGTGAACAGCCCGGCGAGGTAGTCCAGCGGGATGCGCAGCTGAGAGATCGCGGCGAACAGGGTGCGCCCGTCCTCGCCGTCGTTGCCCGACGACGTCACCACGTCCACGACGGGCGACAGCGGCGGGATGTACCAGACCATCGGCAGCGTCCGGTACTCGGGGTGCAGGGGCAGCGCCACCTCGTAGTCGGAGATGAGCCGCCACACCGGGGATCGCTGGGCCGCGTCGATCCAGTCGTCGGGGATGCCCTCCCGGCGGGCGGCGGCGACGACCTCGGGGTCGTGCGGGTCGAGCAGCACCGAGCGCTGGGCGGCGAGCAGGTCCTGCTCGTCCTCGGTCGCCGCGGCCTCCCCGACCCGGTCGGCGTCGTAGAGCACCAGCCCGAGGTAGCGCAGACGGCCGACGCAGGTCTCCGAGCAGACGGTGGGAAGGCCCACCTCGATGCGGGGGTAGCACAGCGTGCACTTCTCGGCCTTGCCGGTCTTGTGGTTGAAGTAGACCTTCTTGTACGGGCAGCCGGTGACGCACATCCGCCAGCCGCGGCACTGGTCCTGGTCCACCAGGACGATCCCGTCCTCGGCCCGCTTGTACATCGCACCGGAGGGGCAGGACGCCACGCACGAGGGGTTGAGGCAGTGCTCGCAGATGCGCGGCAGGTAGAACATGAAGGTCTTCTCGAGCTCCTCGGCGACGTGGGAGCTCATGTGCTGCAGCACCGGGTCCTGCTGCATGGTGGCCGTGGAGCCGCCCAGGTCGTCGTCCCAGTTCGCCGACCAGGAGATCTTCATGTCCTTGCCGGTCAGCAGCGACTTCGGCTTGGCGACCGGCGTGTGCTCCTGCGCCGGGGCGTTGAGCAGCATGTCGTACTCGTACGTCCACGGCTCGTAGTAGTCGTGGATGTCGGGCAGCTTCGGGTTGAAGAAGATCGAGGCGAGCTTCTTCCAGCGTCCGCCGGCCTTGAGGGTGAGCCGACCCCGCTTCGTGAGCTTCCAGCCACCCTGCCACTTCTCCTGGTCCTGGTAGGTGCGCGGGTAGCCGAGCCCGGGACGCGTCTCCACGTTGTTGAACCACACGTACTCCATGCCGGTGCGGTTGGTCCACGCCTGCTTGCACGTCACCGAGCAGGTGTGGCACCCGATGCACTTGTCGAGGTTCATCACCATCGACATCTGGGCCATGACCTTCATGCCCGCACCTCCTTGCACGCTCGTCCTGCTCGGATCATCAGTACTGCACCTCTTGTGAGCGCCGGCGGACCACGGTGATCTCGTCGCGCTGGTTGCCGGTCGGGCCGATGTAGTTGAAGGCGTAGGAGAGCTGGGCGTACCCGCCGGCCAGGTGGGTGGGCTTGAGCAGGAGGCGCGTCAGGGAGTTGTGGATCCCGCCACGCTTCCCGGTCGTCTCGGCCAGCGGGACGTCGATGGTGCGTTCCGTGGCGTGGTACATGTACACGGTGCCTTCGGGCATGCGGTGGCTCACGATCGCGCGGGCCACCACGACGCCGTTGCGGTTGACCGCCTCGACCCACTCGTTGTCGGCCACACCGATCTTGGCGGCGTCGGCGGGACTCATCCAGATGTTCGGCCCGCCCCGGGAGAGCGACAGCATGAACAGGTTGTCCTGATACTCCGAGTGGATGGACCACTTGGAGTGCGGAGTCAGGTAGCGGACCGCTACCGCCGCCTGGCCCGCCTCGGTGCCGAGGGTGCCGGGCACGGGGGAGTCGCCGAACAGCCGGTGCAGGTCCAGCGGGGGGCGGTAGACGGGGAGCTGCTCACCGAGCTCGACCATCCAGTCGTGGTCCAGGTAGAAGTGCTGGCGGCCGGTCAAGGTGTGCCACGGCTTGAGCCGGTCGACGTTGACGGCGAACGCCGTGTAGCGCCGTCCGCCGTGCTCGGACCCGGACCACTCGGGCGAGGTGATGACCGGGACGGGCCGCGCCTGGGTGTCGGCGAACGTGATGCGCTTGCCCTCCTCGTCGCTCGCCAGGTCGGCGAGCCGCTGCCCCGTGCGTCGCTCCAGGTGCTCGAAGCCCTGCACGGCGAGGCGGCCGTTCGACGTCCCGGACAGCGCGAGGATCATCTCGCACGCGTGCGTGTCCCGGTCGAGCCGCGGGCGTCCTGCGGCCGGGCCGCTGGGCACGATGCCGTTGCGCCGCCCGAGCTCCCGCACCTCCTCGACCGGGGAGAACGTCACGCCCTTCGTGACCATGCCTGCGGTCTCCGTCAGCGGCCCCAGCGACGCCATTCGCGCGGCCAACGCGGGGTAGTCGCGCTCGACCACCGTCAGCTTCGGCATGGTCACCCCGGGCACCAGATCGCGCTCGGTCGGCCCCTTGCCCGGGTCGGGCACCGTGCCGTGCGGCATCGCCATCTCGTCGGCCGTGTCGTGGGCGAGCGGTGAGGCGACCAGGTCCTCGCGCACACCCAGGTGGGTCTCGGCGAGCCGGGAGAACACCTGCGCGATCGTGTGGAACGTCGCGAAGTCGGTGCGGCACTGCCACGGGGGGTCGATCGCCGGGCTGAACGAGTGGATGAACGGGTGCATGTCGGTACTGGACAGATCGTGCTTCTCGTACCAGGTCGCCGCGGGGAGCACGACGTCGGAGAACAGCGTGGTGCTCGTCATCCGGAAGTCCGCGGTCACCAGCAGGTCGAGCTTGCCGCGGGACGCCTCGTCACGCCACACCATCGAGGTCGGGCGACGACCGGGCGGTGCTTCGTCCGCGCGGACGGATGCGTCCGTGCCGAGCAGGTTCTGGAGGAAGTACTCGTTGCCCTTGCCGGAGGAGCCCAGGATGTTCGCCCGCCACACCGTGAGCACGCGAGGGAAGTTCGCCGGGTCGTCGGGGTCCTCGCAGGCGAACCGCAGCCGGCCCGCCTTCAGCTCGTCGACGACGTGCCCCTCCGGCGCCTTGCCCGCCGCGCGGGCCTCGTCCGCGAGGTCGAGCGGGTTGCGGTCGAACGTCGGGTAGCTGGGCATCCACCCGCGCTGCGCCGACTCCACGAGGGCGTCCGCCGTCGTGCGTCCGGCCAGCCTGCCTGGGGCGAGGGGTGAAGCGAGGGCATCGGCCGCCATCCCGTCGTACCGCCACTGGCCGGTCGCGAGGTAGAACCATCCGGTGCCGATCATCTGCCGCGGTGGGCGCGACCAGTCCAGCCCGCCGGCGTACTGCGCCCACCCGGTGAGGGGCCGGCACTTCTCCTGACCGACGTAGTGCGCCCAGCCACCGCCGTTGACGCCCTGGCAGCCGGTGATCGTCGTGAGCGTGAGGAACGCGCGGTAGATGGTGTCCGAGTGGAACCAGTGGTTCGTCCCGGCGCCCATGATGATCATCGAGCGGCCGTCGGAGTCCTCCGCGTTGGCAGCGAACTCCCGTCCGATCCGCTCGGCGGCGGCCGCGGGCACGCCGGTGATCTCCTCCTGCCACGCCGGTGTCCCCGGCGTGCTCGCGTCGTCGTAGCCGGTGGGCCACGTCCCGGGCAGGCCGAGGCCGGGGCGGTCGACGCCGTACTGGGCCAGCAGCAGGTCGAAGACCGTCGTGACGAGGTGGTCGCCGACCCGTCGCACCGGGACACCGCGGACGACGACGCCGGAGCCGCCGAGGTGAGCCGCCGCCTCGTCCGCGCCCGACCCGCCCGCCGCGCCGTCGTCGGGCAGCAGGTCGAAACGTGGCAGGCGCACGGGCACCGTCTCGGGGGCGTCGGCGCCGTCCGCGACGCTCAGCAGCGGGTCCACGTCACCGAGGTCGAGGTTCCAGCGGCCCTCGTCGGCGTCGCCGTAGCGGTGGCCGAGCGTCCCGTTCGGGACCACCGGCGTGCCGTCGGCGTCGAGCAGGACCGTCTTGAAGTGGGCGTTGGCCTCCTGCGCGTGCTCGGGCAGGTCCGCCGCCGTGAGGAACTTCCCGGGCACGACGGCGGAGGTCCCGTGAGGGCTCGCTTCGGACGTCGCTCGGTTCCCTTGGTCGCGATCGTCCTGCACTCGCAAGCTCGCTTCGGACGTCGCTCGGTTCCCTTGGTCGCGATCGTCCTGCACTCGCAAGCTCGCTTCGGACGCTCGCTCGAGCCGGACGAGGAACGGGGCGTCCGCGAACCGCTTGAGATAGCCCTCGAACCGCTCGGTGCGCCGTTCGACGAGGAACTCGCGCAGGATGACGTGGCCCATCGCGAAGGCGAGCGCACCGTCGGTGCCGGGGTGCGGCGAGAGCCATTCGTCGGCGAACTTGGTGCTGTCGGCGAAGTCCGGCGAGACGTTGACCACCTTCTGGCCGCGGTACCGCGCCTCCGCCATGAAGTGGGCGTCCGGGGTGCGCGTGACCGGCACGTTGGAGCCCCACATGATGAGGTATGCGGCGTTCCACCAGTCGGCGGACTCGGGGACGTCGGTCTGGTCGCCGAACACCTGCGGGCTGGCCACCGGCAGGTCCGCGTACCAGTCGTAGAAGGACAGCATGGTGCCGCCGAGCATCTGCACGAACCGCGCTCCGGCACCGTGGGACACCATCGACATCGCCGGGATCGGGGAGAACCCGGCCACCCGGTCCGGGCCCCAGCGCTTGATGGTGTGCACGTGGGCCGCCGCGACGATCTCGGCCACCTCCTCCCAGGTGGCGCGCACGAGGCCGCCCTTGCCGCGGGCCGCCTTGTACCGCCGGGCCGTCTCGGGGTCGTCGGTGACCTCGGCCCAGGCCAGCACCGGGTCGCCGGTACGGGCCTTCGCCGCGCGGTAGGCCTCCAGCAGGACGCCGCGCACGTACGGGTAGCGCACCCGGGTGGGGGAGTAGGTGTACCAGCTGAACGCGGCGCCGCGCGGGCAGCCGCGCGGCTCGTACTCCGGGGAGTCCGGGCCCACGGACGGGTAGTCCGTCTGCTGGGTCTCCCACGTGATGATGCCGTCCTTGACGTACACCTTCCACGAGCACGACCCGGTGCAGTTGACGCCGTGGGTCGAGCGGACCACCTTGTCGTGCGACCAGCGGTCACGGTAGAAGACGTCCCCGGCGCGGCCACCGGTGAGGAAGAGCTGGCGCAGGTCCTCGCTCGTCTCGCCCTTGCGGAGATGTCGTCCGAGCCGCAGCAGCGGGTCGGTCTCGCGCGACGCGTCCTGGTCGGTGGTTCGGGACGGACCCGTGGAAGCCTGCGTCATCGCGACCTTCCTGGTAGGAGCACTCGATCGTCCACTTCGAAGTCAATCGTAGCGAGCACGCCTCCGCATGCCGAACCGGGAACTCACAGCAGTCGGCCATGCACTGAGAGATTCGCCTCATCGAGAGTTCACGCCCCCACACCGCACGGCGAAACACCCGGTTCCTACTGTCGGCAGCACCGGCCCGACGCCGTCGGGCACGAGCACGGAGGGGAGAACGACGATGGTCGCTCCGACCAGCGAGACCACCGCCATCGATGCACCGCCGCGCCGCCCGGTCCACCGCTCCGGCCGGTGGATCGACCACTGGGACCCGGAGGACCCCGTCTTCTGGCGCGACGGCGGACGCCGCATCGCCCGCCGCAACCTCGTGGTGTCGATCTTCGCGGAGTTCCTCGGGTTCTGCGTCTGGGCGATCTGGTCGATCGTCGTCCCCCAGCTCCCCGCCGCCGGGTTCGCGCTCACCGCCGACCAGATGTTCTGGCTCATCGGCCTGCCGGCACTCGTCGGCGCCACGCTGCGGGTGCCCTACACCCTGGCCGTGCCGGTCTTCGGGGGCCGCAACTGGACGATGATCTCCGCCGCGCTGCTGCTGGTCCCCGCGCTCGCGCTCGTGTGGGTGGTACAGCGGCCCGAGACGTCGTTCGGCGTGCTGCTGCTCGTCGCGGCGCTCGCCGGCCTCGGTGGCGGGAACTTCGCCTCCTCGATGGCGAACATCTCGTTCTTCTTCCCGGAGAAGGAGAAGGGTGCCGCGCTCGGCTGGAACGCGGCGGGCGGCAACCTCGGCACCGCCGCCGTGCAGTTCGTCGTGCCGCTGATCATCGTCACCGCGGCCGGGGTGTCGCTGCAGCGCGCCGGCCTCGTCTTCGTCCCGTTCATCCTGCTCGCCGTGATCCTGGCGTGGCGGCTGATGGACAACCTGGGCACCGCCAAGGCCGACCCGCGCTCGTTCGGGGTCGCCGCCCGCGAGAAGCACACCTGGGTCATCTCGTTCGTGTACATCGGGACGTTCGGCAGCTTCGTCGGGTTCGCCGGGGCGTTCCCGACGCTGCTGGCCCGGGAGTTCCCGGATGTGACCCTGTCGCTCGCCTTCGTGGGTGCCCTGGTCGGCTCGGTGACCCGCCCGCTCGGCGGCTGGATCGCCGACCGGCTCGGCGGCGCCGTCGTCAGCGTGGCCAGCTTCGCCGTGATGATCCTCGGTGCGCTGGGCGCGATCCAGGCGCTCGGCACCGGCTCGTTCGCCCTGTTCTTCAGCTCCTTCATGCTGCTGTTCGTCGCGACCGGCGTGGGCAACGGCTCGGTGTACCGGATGATCCCGGCGACCTTCCGGGTCGCGAAGGTGGGCGGCGGCGGGGCCGCGACGGCGAAGGCGGCGGCCGGCTGCATCGGGATCGCCGGCGCGGTGGGCGCCTTCGGCGGGTTCCTCATCCCGCGCGGGTTCGCGATGTCGAACAGCCTGACGGGCTCCCTCGTCCCCGCCCTGTGGGTGATCATCGCCGCCTACGTGGTCATGGCGCTGGTCACCTGGGCCGTCTACGGGCGCCGGGGCAGCGCCATGGGGGCGGCCCGCGTATGAGCACGTCCGTGTCCTCACCCGCCGCGGCGCGGAAGACCCACTGCCCCTACTGTGCGCTGCAGTGCGGCATGGAGCTCACGCCCGTCGAGACCTCGGGTCCTGACGGGCGCGCTGCCCTCCCGGTGGCCGTCGCGCCGCGCGACTTCCCGACGAACGCCGGGGGGCTGTGCCAGAAGGGCTGGACGAGCGCGACGGTCCTGGGCGTCCCGGACCGTCTCACCGCACCGCTGGTCCGTGGGGCGGACGGCGAGCTGGCCGCGACCACGTGGGACGAAGCGCTCGATCTGGTCGTGTCGCGCGTGCGGTCGGTCCAGGCTGAGCACGGCCCGCAGGGCGTCGCGATCTTCGGCGGGGGCGGCCTGACCAACGAGAAGGCGTACACGCTGGGCAAGTTCGCCCGGACCGTCCTGCGCACGCCGAACATCGACTACAACGGCCGGTTCTGCATGTCGTCCGCGGCGGCGGCCGGCAACCGCGCGTTCGGTGCGGACCGCGGCCTGCCGTTCCCGCTCACGGACCTGGGCGGCGCGGACGTGGTGCTGCTGCTCGGATCGAACCCCGCCGAGACCATGCCGCCGTTCGTCCAGCACCTCGCCGGGGCGCGCGAGCACGGCGGCCTCGTGGTCGTCGACCCCCGGCGCTCGGCGACCGCGCGGCTCACCGACGACGGTCAGGGCATCCACCTGCAGCCCGTCCCGGGCACCGACATGGTGGTGCTGCTGGCGTTGCTGCACGTCGTCGTCGCGGAAGGGCTCGCCGACCGCGACTACCTGGCCACGCGCACCGCGGGGTGGGACGACGTCGTCCGGTCGGTCGCGGCGTGGTGGCCGGAGCGCGCGGAGACCGTGTGCGGCATCCCCGCCGAGGAGCTGCGCGTGACGGCACGGCGGCTCGCCGCCGCCGCACCGACGCGAGGTGGCCGCGGCGCCTACGTGCTCACCGGGCGGGGCGTCGAGCAGTCCGCCCAGGGCACGGCGACCGTCACGGCGGCGATCAACCTGTCCCTCGCGCTCGGCCTCGTCGGCCGCCCGGGGTCCGGGTATGGCTGCCTGACGGGCCAGGGCAACGGCCAGGGCGGTCGCGAGCATGGCCAGAAGAACGACCAGCTGCCCGGGTACCGCAAGATCGATGATCCGGCCGCCCGTGAGCACGTCGCCGCGGTGTGGGGCGTCGACCCGGCCACGATCCCCGGTCCGGGCCTGCCGGCCGTCGCGCTCCTGGGGTCGCTCGGCACGCCCGGCGGCCCGCACGCGCTGTTCGTGCACGGGTCCAACGTGCTGGTCTCGGCGCCGAACGCGGACAAGGTCCGCGAGCGTCTCGTCGCGCTCGACCTGCTGGTGGTCTGCGACGTGGTGCCCTCCGAGACCGCGCGCGTTGCCGACGTCGTGCTGCCCGTGACGCAGTGGGCGGAGGAGGAGGGCACGATGACGTCGCTGGAGGGCCGGGTCATCCGGCGTCGGCGGGCGGTCGCTGCGCCGGGCGAGGTGCGTTCGGAGCTGTGGCTCCTCGCCGAGCTCGCCCGGCGGCTGGGGTCGGACGTCACGTTCCCCACGGACCCGGCCGTCGTGTTCGACGAGCTCGCCCGGGCGTCGGCCGGTGGCGTCGCGGACTATTCCGGGCTCTCGCACGCACGGCTGGACGCCGCCGAGGAGGCCGGTGCCCCGGGGCTGTTCTGGCCGTGCCCGGCGCCGTCAGCGGGGGCGGCCGAGCACGCCGGGACGCCGCGGATGTTCCTGGATGAGTTCCCGACGCCGAACGGCCGGGCCCGCCTGATGCCGGTGGACCATGCCGGGCCCACGGACGACGTGCGCGGTGACGCCCCCACGTACCTGGTCACGGGCCGCGTGCTGCAGCACTACCAGTCGGGCGCGCAGACCCGCCGCGTGCCGGAGCTGGACCGGATCGTCCCCGAGCCGTACGTCGAGCTGCACCCGCAGCTCGGGCTGCGCACCGGGGTGGCGGACGGCGCGCGGGTCCGGGTGACGTCGGCCCGCGGGTCGGTCGAGGCCGTCGCCCGATGGACCGACGCCGTCCGCCCGGACACCGTCTTCATGCCCTTCCACTGGAGCGGGGCCGGCAGCGTCAACCGGATCACCAGCGACGCCGTCGACCCGATCTCCTCGATGCCCGAGTTCAAGGTGTGCGCGGTGCGGGTCGACCCGGTCGCCCACGGCGTCCAGGACGAGCAGGACGCCCACGTCACCGAGGAGGTGCCGGTATGACGCTCCACGTGCCGTTGAAGATCGTGGTCGTCGGCCACGGGATGGTCGGCTCGCGGCTGGTGGACGAGCTGGTCCGCCGCAGCGCCGAGTCGTTCGACATCACCGTGCTGGGCGCGGAGCCGTACGAGCCGTACAACCGGGTGCTGCTGAGCGACGTCGTCGCCGGCCGCACCGAGGTGGCGTCGATCTCGATGCCCGCACCGGGCGGCGACCACGTCACCACCCTGCGCGGGGTGGCCGCCGTGTCGGTCGACCGTGAGGCCCGGACGGTCACCGACTCGGCCGGGGCGGTGCACGGCTACGACCACCTGGTGCTGGCGACCGGTTCTCGCGCCCGCGTGCTCCCGCTGCCGGGCCTCGTCGACGACGACGGCGCGACGGACCTGCCCGCCGGTGTCCACGCGCTGCGCACCCTCGACGACGCCCGCGAGATCGTGGCGGCGAGCGTCAACACGCCCCGCGCCGTCGTGGTCGGCGGCGGGGTGCTCGGTGTGGAGGCGGCCTACGGCCTGGCGAGCCGCGGCCTGCGGGTCACGCTGGTGGATCCCTCGTCCGCGCCGATGTCCCGCCAGCTCGACACCACTGCGGGGGACGTCCTGGCGGCGGGCCTGCGGGACGCGGGGGTCACGCTGCACCTCGGCGCGCGGCCCCGGGAGGTGCTCGTCGCGGGCGGCCGCGTGGTAGGCGTGCGCCTGGGCGGTGACGGCGGTGACGACGGCGAGGTGGTCGCCGCGGGGCTGGTGGTGCTCACGACGGGCACGGTCCCGGAGGCCGGGATCGCGCGCGAGGCGGGCCTGACCGCGGACCGCGGGATCGTCGTCGGGCACGACCTGGCGAGCCCGGACGACCCGCGTGTCTTCGCGATCGGCGACTGCGCGCAGCCGCCGCAGGGGTCGCGCGGGCTGGTGGCCGAGGGCTGGGACCAGGCGCGGCGGCTAGCGGACCATCTCGCCTCGCTGGTGGCGGTCCGTGCCCGGGAGTCCCGGCGGGATGCGGCGCCGCGCGAGCACCTGCGGTTCCCGCAGGAGGGCGAGCGGCCGTCGATGGCGGTGCGCCTGGGCACGCTGCTCGCCTCCCGGGCGCCGACCGACCAGGGGGTGGAGACGCGCGGCACGGACCTGGTGAAGGTCAAGGCGGGTGCCTTGAGCATCGTGGCGATGGGGGTGAGCGGTCGGCGCGAGCCGGCACCCGGGCACCGGGCGGTCGCGCTCCACGACGCGACTGCCGGACGCTACGTCGAGGTGGTGGTCGCGGACGGGATCCTCGTGGGCGCCACGTGCGTGGGCGACCCGCGGGTCGCGGCGGACCTCACGGCCGCCTACACCCGCCGGACCCCGGTGCCGGTGGACCCGGCGTTCCTGCTCCTGACGCCGGTGATGCCGAGCGCGGAGCCCGCGTCGTCCCCGGAGCACATGCCCGAGGACGCCACGGTCTGCCGGTGCAACGGCGTCACCAAGCACGACATCACCCGCTGCTGGGACGACGGCGCCCGGTCCGTCGACGACATCGCCGCGGCGACGCGCGCCACGACCGGCTGCGGCAGCTGCCGCGAGGCCGTCTGCGGGCTGGCGGACTGGCTGGCCGAGACCCGGGAAGTCGGCGAGGCCTCGGCCGAGACCGACGTAGCGCTGGTTCACGCGTCGTCGGGTGACGGGTGAACCAGCGCTACGTCGCCCGAGCCGGGCGTCGTCCTGGATCACGCATCGGTCGGTGAAGGGCGAACCAGCGCTACGTCGGGCGAAGGTCAGTCCGTGCCGCAGGTGACCTCGGCGTCCGACGGCGCGGCACCGCTGCCGATGAACCCGTAGGACGTCGCCGCCCCGGCGCCGAGGTTCCCGTTCCAGGCGGCGTGGGTGACGGTCGTCCCGTCGTCGCCCAGCGTGCCGCCCCAGAGCTGGGTGACCTCGACCCCGGCGGGCAGGGTGGTGGTCCAGCCGTCGATCGCGGCGTCGCCGGCGGTGACGGTGACCTGGGCCTGGTAGCCGCCCTGCCACGCGTTGGCGACGGCCAGCTCGGCCGTGCAGGCACCGTCGCCCGGCTCGGGCTCCGTCGGGTCGGGGTCCGGCGTGGGGTCCGGGTCGGGCGTGCCCCCGAACACGGAGGCCTCGACGGACGTCTCGGACAGCCCGTCCGGCCCGGTGAAGATCCGCTCGCCCCAGGGCGAGGGGGAGCTGACGTCGAAGCCCTCCACGAGGTCGAGGTACTCGACGCCGCCGCCGTTGCCGCTCCAGGACCATGCGAGCCACCCGAGACCCAGCCGCTCGGTCTCGGCGAGGATCGTGTCGTAGGCGACGTCGCCGTCGGAGTGCGTGTATCCGAACTCGCCGATCATCAGGGGTAGCCCGAGGTCGACGAAGTGTTCCAGGTATTCCGTGACGGTGGAGCCCTGGCTGTACACGCCGTACATGTGCACGGAGAAGATCGTGTTCCCGGCCGGGTCCGCGGCGGCCACGGTGGGCGCCTGGTCGTACATGATGTGAGCCCAGTCCTGGCCCCAGCTCGGGGCGTCCACGACGAGCGCGTGCTCGTAGCCGACGTCGCGCAGGCGCTGGATCGCTGCCGAGGTGTCGTCGGCCCATCCGGCGTTGGTGGCCTCGTCGTTGCCGTACGGCTCGTTGCCGAGGTTGACCAGCACGTGGTCCTCGGTGCCGACGAGGGTGGGGTAGAGGTACTCCCAGTAGTCGGCGGCCTGGTCGAGGGTGGCGGCGCCGGCCTGCTCGCCGTAGCCGGTGGTGTCGTGCACCTCGAGCTGGCAGATCAGCCGGTTGGCCTCGCACTCGTCGACGATCGAGGCGACCTCGGACGCGCTGGTGCGGGTCCAGCGCTCGCCGCTGGCGAGGACGACGCGCACGGCGTTGGCGTCGACCGACTTGATGTCGGCGAGCGCCTGCGTCGTGGTGCCGGTGTACCAGGCGTGCGGGTGGTTGACGCCGCGCAGCACCAGGTCGGTGCCGTCGGCCTCGACGATGCGGCCGTCGGCGACATGGATGCCGGGTGCGTCGTCGTCGGCGGCGGCACTGTGCGCGGCGAGCGCGCTCAGGCCGCCGGCGGCGAGCGTCGCGGCCGCGACGCCCGCGACGGTGCGGGTGCGGAGGCGAGTCATGGTGGGTCCTTCCTGTCGGGTCCCTGGCACGGTTCACCGTGCCGGGACGGGTTCGCGGACGGAAGGCGCTGAAGCGATTAAGCGCAGGACTGGGTGCCGCTGTGTCCGGTTCCTCTCACGGGCGCCGCGCCGCGCGTGAGCAAGATGTTCCCGCGGGGTAACCGCCTCCTGACGGTCCGGTCACGGTGGCTGCCTAGGTTCGCAGCATGACGAGCGAGCCCTCCACCACAGGCAGCACCCCCGGAGCCACCGCCCCGCGGCACGTCGTCGTCGTCGGCGGCGGCATGGTCGCCCAGCGCTTCGTCGAAGCCCTGCGTGCCCGCGACACCGTCGGCGCGTGGCGCGTCAGCCTCTTCGCCGAGGAGCCGCGCAAGCCGTACGACCGCGTCGGCCTGACCCGCTACTTCGAGGTCCGCGACGCCGAGGAGCTCACGCTCGGCGACCCGGCGCTCTGGGACGACCCGCTCGTGGACCTGCACCGGGACTGCCAGGTCGTCGCGATCGACCGCGAGGCGCGGACGGTCACGGACCGCCTCGGCAACGTCCACCCCTACGACGAGCTGGTGCTGGCCACCGGGTCGGACGCGGCACGCCCGCCGATCCCGGGCAACGAGCTGCCCGGTGTGTTCGTCTACCGCACCATCGACGACGTCGCCGAGCTGCGCGGCTGGGTCGAGGCCAAGCGCGCGGCGGGTCGCGTCGAGACGCGCGGCGGCGTCGTCGAGAAGCCGGTCCGGGGCGCCGTGATCGGCGGCGGCCTGCTCGGCCTGGAGGCTGCCGGCGCGCTCAAGGCGCTCGGTGCCCAGGCGACCGTCGTCGAGTTCGGGACCCACCTCATGGGCGTCCAGGTCGACCTGGGTGGCGGCCAGGCGCTCAAGCGGCTCATCAACGACAAGGGCATCGCGGTGCGCGCCGAGACCGCCACGAAGGAGATGCGGCCGCACCGCCGTACCGGCCACGTGGGGCGCATGGACTTCGCCGACGGCGGCCGCCTCGACGTCGACGTCGTCGTCATGGCCACCGGCGTGCGACCCCGCGACGAGCTGGCCCGCTCCGCCGGGCTGCCGGTCGGTGAGCGCGGTGGCGCCGTCGTCGACCTCACCTGCCGCACCGAGGACCCGCACGTCTGGGCGATCGGCGAGGTCGCCTGCATCGAGGGCCGCTGCATCGGTCTGGTGGCGCCCGGAAACACGATGGCCGAGGTCGTCGTCGACCAGCTCCTGGGCGGCGAGGCCGTGTTCCCCGGCGCGGACACCGCCACCAAGCTCAAGCTCTCCGGCGTCGACGTCGCGTCCTTCGGCGACGCGCACGGCCGCACCGAGGACTGCATCGAGATCGTGTGGGCCGACCCCACCGCGGGCGTGTACAAGAAGCTCGTCATGTCCGACGACGCGAAGACGCTGCTCGGCGGCGTGTTCGTCGGCGACGCCGCACCCTACGCCTCGCTACGTCCGATGCTCGGCGCCCAGCTGCCCGGCGACCCGGCCGCGTTCCTGCTCCCGGAAGGCACCGGGGCGCCGGACCTCGAGCTGCCCGACGAGGCGAACGTCTGCTCCTGCAACAACGTCTCGGCCGGCACCATCCGCGGCGCCGTGACGGAGCACGACTGCACCTCGGTGGGCGACGTCAAGAGCTGCACCAAGGCGGGCACCACCTGCGGAGCCTGCCTGCCCCTGGTCAAGAAGATCACCGAGACGGAGATGACCAAGGCCGGCATCGAGGTCTCGAGCGCGCTGTGCGAGCACTTCGAGATGTCCCGCGCGCAGCTCTTCGACGCCGTGCTCGTCGCCGACCTGCACTCCTTCAGCGAGATCATCGAGCGGTTCGGCGTGCGCCCCGACGGGCTCACGAGCCCCGGCCGGGGCTGCGACATCTGCAAGCCCGTGGTCGGCTCGATCCTCGCCAGCCTCGGCAACGGCCACATCCTGTCCGGCGAGCAGGCGGCGCTGCAGGACACCAACGACCACATGCTCGCCAACATGCAGAAGGACGGCACCTACTCCGTGGTGCCGCGCATGCCCGGCGGCGAGGTCACGCCCGAGGGGCTCATCGTCGTCGGGCAGGTCGCGAAGGACTTCGGGCTGTACACGAAGATCACCGGCGGCCAGCGCATCGACATGTTCGGCGCCCGCGTCGAGCAGCTCCCGGAGATCTGGAGGCGGCTGGTCGACGCCGGCTTCGAGTCCGGTCACGCCTACGGCAAGTCGTTGAGGACCGTGAAGTCCTGCGTGGGCTCCACCTGGTGCCGGTTCGGTGTGCAGGACTCGGTCGGCATGGCGGTCGAGCTCGAGCTGCGCTACCGGGGCCTGCGCTCGCCGCACAAGCTCAAGATGGGGGTCTCGGGCTGTGCCCGCGAGTGCGCCGAAGCCCGCGGCAAGGACGTCGGCGTCATCGCCACCGACAAGGGCTGGAACGTCTACGTCGGCGGCAACGGTGGCCAGACGCCCAAGCACGCCCAGCTCCTCGCCGAAGACCTCACGTCCGAGGAGATGCTGCGCGCGATCGACCGGTTCCTCATGCTCTACATCCGCACCGCGGACCGTCTGCAGCGCACCGCCCCGTGGGTCGAGGAGTACGAGGGCGGGCTCGACGCCATCCGGGAGGTCGTCCTGGAGGACTCGCTGGGGATCGCGGCCGACCTGGACGCCGCGATGGCCGCCCACGTCGAGGGCTACGAGGACGAGTGGAAGGCGGTCCTGGAGGACCCCGAGAAGCTCGCCCGGTTCGGCTCGTTCGTCAACGCGCCGACGACGCCGGACCCGACGCTCGCGTACGTCCCCGAGCGCGGGCAGAAGCGCCCCGCCACCCCCGAGGAGATCGCCGCCGGACCTGCCGGTCCGGTGGACCCGTCGCTCACCGGACCGGTCCTCGTGGCCGGCGCCACCCTGGAGGTCCGCGCATGACCGTCATCCACGCCACCACCGACACCACCGGCGCCGTCAGCCGTTGGACCGCCGTGTGCCGCCTCGACGACCTGGCCCCGGAGCGCGGTGCCGCCGCGCTGCTCGAGCGGGCCGACGGCTCGACCGTCCAGGTGGCCGTCTTCCGCCTCCTGGACGACTCCGTCCGGGCCGTCCAGCAGCTCGACCCCTACTCCGGCGCGTACGTCATGTCGCGTGGCATCGTCGGCAGCCGCGGAGCGGAGCCCACGGTCGCCTCGCCGATCTTCAAGCAGGTCTTCGCGCTGGCCACCGGCCGGTGCCTGGAGGCCGGCGGCAAGACGCCGAAGCCCGGGCTCGGCGCGCACCTGGAGCCCTTCGACGTCGAGGTGCGCGGCGGCGTCGTGCACCTCGACGTCGCAGGGCCGGCCTGACATGACCGGCCGGGCGGGCCACGTCACGCTCGTCGGGGCCGGCCCCGGCGCGGCCGACCTGCTGACCTACCGCGCCTGGCGGGCGATCGCGCGGGCCGACGTCGTCGTCCACGACCGTCTCGTGCCCCGGGAGGTGCTCGACGACCTGGCCGCCGACGTCGAGGTGATCGACGTCGGCAAGGCGCCCGGCAGGCACAAGGTGCCCCAGGACGGCATCAACGAGCTCCTCGTACGGCACGCCCTGGCGGGCAAGGAGGTGGTGCGGCTCAAGGGCGGCGACCCGTTCGTCTTCGGCCGCGGCGGCGAGGAGCACGCCGCCTGTGCGGCGGCGGGCGTGCCCGTCGACGTCGTGCCGGGCGTCTCGTCCGCCCTGGCGGTGCCGGCGCTCGCGGGCGTCCCGCTCACCCATCGCGGGACGACGACGGCGTTCCACGTCGTCACCGCGCACACCCGCAGCGGCGAGCAGGAGCTGGACGACGTCGCCGTGGCCTGCGTCACCGAGCGGGCGGCTACGCTGGTGATCCTCATGGGGGTGTCCTCGCTGCCGACGATCGTGACCCGGTTGCTCGACGCCGGAGCGGCACCGGCCACTCCCGTGGCGATCGTCGAACGAGGGTCGACGCCCGAGCAGCGGGTGACGCGCGTCGGGCTGGACCTGGCGGCCAAGCGTGCCGACGAGCTCGGGGTCCGTGCCCCTGCCGTGATCGTGGTCGGGGACGTGGCGGCGCCGGGCCTGCTGGAGGGTGTGTGTGAACGAGGAGACGTCGTCCTGGGGGACGCGCGTGGCTGACACCTCGGCGAGGCCTGCCCTGGGGCAGGTCATGGCGGGGTGCACCGTGCTGGTCACGGCGGACCGCCGGTCCGGCGAGCTCGCCGCCGCCCTCGAGCGCCGGGGCGCCGCCATCCGGCACGCTCCCGCGCTGAGCATGATCCCGCACGTGGACGACGACGCGCTGGTCACCGCCACGGCGGGCCTCGTGGCGGACGCGCCGGACGTCGTCGTGGCCACGACCGGTGTCGGGTTCCGGGCGTGGATCGAGGCGGCCGACGCCCACGGGCTCGCCGACGACCTGCTGCGCGTGCTGGGCGAGGCCCGCATCGTGGCGCGCGGGCCGAAGGCGCGCGGAGCGGTCCAGGCGGCCGGCCTGGCCGCCGACTGGGTCGCCGAGTCCGAGACGTCCGCCGAGGTGGCCGAGGTGCTGCTCAGCGAGGGCGTGAGCGGGCTGCACGTGGCGATCCAGCACCACGGCGCCGGCGCCGACGGTCTCGACGAGGTCTTCGCCAAGGCCGGCGCCCGGGTCTCGCCCCTGGTCGTCTACCGGTGGGGACCTGCTCCGGACCCGCAGGCCGTGCAGGCGTCGGTCCGCGCGGCAGCGGCCGGGGAGATCGACGCCGTCGTCTTCACGTCGGCCCCGGGTGCGGAGGCATGGATGGAAGCGGTGGAGGCCGCGGGCGTCCGGGACGAGGTGGTCTCGCGCTTCACCACGGGCGAGCTGGTGGCGGCGTCCGTGGGTTCCGTCACCTCCCGGCCGCTGGTGGCCCGCGGCATCGCACCCCTCGAGCCCGAGCGGGGGCGCCTCGGCGCGCTCGTGCGGGCCCTGGTGGGGCACTACGAGCACATCGAGTCCGTCGCGCTGAGCACGGTCGCCGGTTCTCTGGTGATCCGCGCCCGCGTGGCGGTGCTCGACGGCCAGGTGCTGCCGTTGTCACCCACCGGCGTCGAGGTGCTGCGGCTCCTCGCGTCAGCCGGTGGCGACGTCGTCTCCCGCGACCAGGTGCTGGAGGTGCTTCCCGGCGACTCCCGCGACGGGCACGCGGTCGAGGTCGCGGTGGCGCGGCTGCGCGAGGCCGCCGGGCGTCGCGACCTCGTCAAGACCGTGGTCAAGCGCGGCTACCGGCTCGAGCTGGCGCACGGCTGAACGGCACGCTCACGCGCCGCGGTCCGGCGTGGGGAGCGTGACCGTGGCGCGCAGACCGCCGAGGTCGCCGTCGCCCAGCGTGACGTCCCCGCCGTGCTCGCGCGCGATCTCGCGGGCGATGGCCAGGCCCAGCCCGGCACCGCCCGAGTCCCGGCCGCGCGCCGACCCGAGCCGCGTGAACCGCTCGAACACGCGCTCGCGGTCTGCCGCCGCGATCCCCGGGCCGTCGTCGTCCACCGTCACGACACCGTCGCCGACCTCGACCACCACGTCGTCGCGCGCGTACCGGCGCGCGTTGTCCACCAGGTTGCGCACCACCCGCCCGACGGCGGAGGGGTCGACCATCGCGCGGCCCTCGCCGCGGACCTCGACCTGCCCCGCGGCCGACCGGGCGACCTCGGCCAGGTCGGCCTCCCGCACGTCGAGCGGTGCCGCACCGACCCGGGCGAGGACGAGCAGGTCGTCGGCGAGCACATGCAGGCGGATCACCTCGTGCTCGAGGTCCGCCGTCAGCTCGGCGTCCTCGTAGGCCTCGGGGTGGGCACGCGCCACCTCGAGGCTCGTCCGCAGGGCCGCGATCGGTGAGCGCAGCTCGTGCGCGGCGTCGGCCACGAAGCTGCGCTGCCGCTGTGCCGACGCGGCCAGCCGGTCGAGCATCGCGTTGAGGGTCTGGGCCAGGGCGGCGATCTCCTGGGCGCGCGGCACCGGGAGCGTGCCGGGGCCGCCCACGTCGCTCACCCGGGCGGCACCGGCGCGCAGCTCCTCGACCGGGCGCAGCGCCCGCCCCAGCACCATCCACGTCACGAGCCCGAGGGCGAGCGTCAGCAGGGGCACCACGAGCCCGAGCGAGAGGCGCAGCGCGTCGAGCGCACCCTCGATCGTGCCCAGCGGCAGGGCGGCGACGACGCGTCCCCCGGTGGGCGCCGTGCCGACGAGCACCCGCACCGACCCGGAACCGTAGGCGGCGTCGTCGCGGGTCGTGGCGCCGTCGGGCGTCTGGCTGAGCACCTCGGGCGCGAGGACGGGCAGCGTCCGGCTGGCGTTGGGCGAGGAGGCGACCACACGACCGGACGTGTCGACGAGCTGGACGACCTCGCCCGGCTCGTCGGCGGCGAGCACCTGCGGGACGCGATCCTCGGCGACGAGCGCCGACACCTGGGCGACGGTGCCGCGCAGGACGGCGTCCGTCGCCGCGATCCGGCTCTGCGACACCACGGTGGTGAGCAGCAGCGCGCCGACCGCCAGAGCGACGCCGGTCAGGCCCGCGGCCGCGAGGGTCAGCCGCAGGCGCAACGACCAGCCGCTCCTCACCGCCCCACGACCCGGTAGCCGACGCCGCGCACCGTCTCGACGGCGTCCCGGCCGAGCTTGCGGCGCAGATAGCTGACGTAGACCTCCACGACGTTGAGGTCGTCGCCCACCGCGTCCCACACGTGGTCGCGGAGCTCGATCTTCGTCAGCACCTCGCCCGGTCGGCGCATGAGCTGCTCGAGCAGCGCCGTCTCGCGGGTGGTCAGCTCGACCGGGCTCCCGTCCCGACGCACCTCGCGGGAGGCGGGGTCGAGCTCCAGCCGGCCCATCCGCAGGACGGCCGGCCGCGGCGGGGCGCCCCGGCGCAGCAACGCCCGTAGCCGCGCCACGAGCACGGTGAACGCGAACGGCTTGGGCAGGTAGTCGTCGGCTCCGACGTCCAGCCCGGCGGTCACGTCGGCGTCGCCGTCCTTCGCGCTGAGGATGAGCACCGGGGTCCAGACCTCCTCGCCGCGCATCGTGCGGAGCACGTCGAGGCCCGACCGCCCCGGCAGCATGAGGTCAAGGACCACGACGTCGTGCTCGCCCTCGAGCGCGAGCCGCAGACCCGTCTCGCCGTCGGCCGCCACGTCGACGGCGAAGCCCTCCGCCTGCAGGCCCCGGCGCAGTGCTCGCGCGAGCACGTCCTCGTCCTCCACCACCAGTACACGCACCACCGCAGCATGGCACCGGGGGGCCAGGTCTGCGTTCTCAGCGTCGTCTCAGGCGAGGTCGCGCACAGTGGGGCCATGGACACCACGCGCACCTTCTCGCCCCGGGCACGGTGGGCGGTCCCGGCCGTCGCCGCTGCCGCCGTCGCCGCCGCCTTCGTCGTCCCGGCCACCCTCGGCGCGTCCGCGAGCGACGACCTGCCCTCCGTCTCGGCCGACGACCTCGTGGACCGCATGGCGAACGCCGACCGCGTCCCGGTCTCGGGGACCGTCGTGTACACGGCGCGGCTCGGGCTGCCCGACGTGACCGTCCCCGAGCTGCAGGGCGCGGGCCCGCTCGACCTGCTCGGGGGCAGCTCGACGGTCCGGGTCTGGTCCGACGGCGAGGATTCCTCCCGGGCTGCCCTGCTCGGCGAGGTCTCGGAGTACTCCGTGGTCCGGGACGGGCCGGAGGCGTGGACCTACTCGAGCGCCGACGACGAGGCGGTGCACTACGTCGTCGACCCGGCGGACCTGGAGCGCTACGAGGAGCTCTCCGAGGAGGCCGCCGAGCCGCCGGTGGACGGCGACCTGCCGACGCCGTCCGAGGCGGCCGAGCTGGCTCTCGCCTACGCCCGCACCACCACCGACGTCACCACGACGGAGCCGGTCGAGGTGGCGGGGCGCGCCGCCTACCAGCTCGAGATGCGCCCGCAGACGGACGGCACGCTGGTGGACCGGGTGCGGGTCGCCGTCGACGCCGAGACCTCCGTGCCGCTGCGTGCCCAGGTGTGGGGCGTCGGGGACGACGCGGCACCCGCCCTGGAGGTCGGGTTCACCGACGTCTCGTTCGAGATGCCCGACGCGAGCGTCTTCGACTTCTCCGCCCCGGCGGGGGCCGACGTCCGCGAGGTCGAGGTGCCCCTCCCGGAGCCGGGAGCGCTGGAGCAGAAGCACCCGGACGCGCTGGACGGGGCCGAGGGCGTCACCGTCTCGGGCACGGGCTGGGAGACCGTCGTCGAGCTGTCCGACGTCGACGTCGACGCGATCCTCGGGGCGGCGGCCGAGGGCCGGCTGCCCAAGGACGGCACCGGGTCGAGCGGCGCGGACGACCTGCTCGACGAGCTCTCGCCGTCCGACGGTGAGATGCCCGCCCTGCCGGAGCTCGACACGCGGGCCCTGTACGAGCAGCTCACCACGGAGGTCGACGGTGGCCGGGTCCTCACCTCCGCGCTGCTTTCCGTGCTGGTGACCGACGACGGCCGTGTCCTGGCGGGCTCGGTGCCGCCGGCCACGCTCGAGGAGCTCGCCGGATGACAGGTGCCGAGGGCGCCGCGGAGCCCGCGGTCCGCACCCGTGGGCTGACCAAGAGGTTCCGTTCGGGGCAGGTCGGCGTGGACGGGATCGACCTGCTGGTCCCGCGTGGCGCCGTCTACGGCTTCCTCGGCCCGAACGGTTCGGGCAAGACGACCACGATCCGCATGCTCCTCGGGCTGGTGGCGCCGACGGCGGGGACGGTCGAGCTCCTCGGCGCGCCGATGCCCGCACGCGGCCGGTCGGTGCTGCCGCGCGTCGGTGCGCTGGTCGAGGGCCCCGCGTTCCACCCGTACCTCCACGGGCGGGCGAACCTCGAGCGGCTCGACGCCGCGGACGCCACCGCGGACCCGGGGACCCGGGCGGCCCGGGTCGCTGCCGCGCTCGACCGGGTCGGGCTCGCCGCGGCCGCGGACAAGCGCTACCGGCAGTACTCGCTGGGCATGAAGCAGCGCCTGGGCCTGGCGGCGACGCTCCTGCGGCCGCGGGACCTGCTGCTGCTCGACGAGCCCACCAACGGCCTCGACCCGCAGGGCACGCGCGAGGTGCGCGCGCTCGTGCGGGAGCTGGCCGCGGCCGGCACCACGGTGCTCGTCTCGTCGCACCTGCTGAGCGAGATCGAGCAGGTGTGCTCGCACGTGGGGATCATGAGCCGTGGGAGGCTGCTCGCCCAGGGCGCGCCCGAGGAGATCGCGGACGCCGCGACCACGCAGGTGCGGGTCGCCGTCCGCCCGGACCAGCGGGACCACCTCGCGCGCGTCCTGGCGGGCCTGGGGCTCGCCGACGTCCGGTCGGACGGCGGCGCTCTGGTGGCTCCGCTCGGTGACGTCGCCGTCGAGAAGATCGCGCAGGCGGTCGTCGGCGACGGGATCGACCTGCTCGGTCTGGAGGTCCGGCGGCCGACGCTCGAGGACGTGTTCGTCCGGCTCACGGGGGAGGGGTTCGATGTCGCTCGCTGAGGCGGGCACGGTCGCCGCGCCGGCGCGGCGAGCGATCGCCACGGCACGCCTGCTGCGCAGCGAGCTGCGCCTGGTGTTCGGGCGGGTCCGCAACATTGTGCTGCTGGCCGGCCTGGCCGCCGTCCCGGTGCTGGTCGGGATCGTCCTGTTCGTCACGCAGGACTCCCCGGTGGCCGGGCAGGGTCCGCCGTTCCTCGACCGCGTGACCGGCAACGGACTGTTCCTCGTGTTCGCGGCGCTGGTCAGCTGCCTGCCGCTCCTCCTGCCGTTGTGCGTCGCGATCGTCTCCGGCGACGCGGTGGCGGGCGAGGCAGCCGCCGGGACCCTGCGGTACCTGCTCGTGGTACCCGTGCCGCGGACCCGCCTGCTGCTCGTCAAGGCCGGTGCGGTCCTGGCGTTCGCCGTCGCGGCCGTCGCCGCGATCGCGGTCACGGGCCTCGTCGTCGGTGCGGTGCTCTTCGGCGTGGGCGACGTGACCCTGCTGTCCGGCGACACCGTCCCGCTCGCCGAGGGCATCCTGCGCACGCTCGGGGTCGTCGGGTACGTCGTCCTGTCGCTCACCGGTCTCGTGGCGGTCGGGCTCTTCCTGTCGACGCTGACCGAGGTCCCCGTCGCCGCGATGGCCTCGACCGTGGTGGTCGCGATCGTCAGCGGTGTGCTCGACGCGCTGCCGCAGCTCTCGGCCGTCCATCCGTGGCTGCTCACCCACCACTGGTTGGACCTCGGCGAGTTCTTGCGCCTCCAGGTCGACGTCCCGACGGTGCTGGGCGGCTTGGCCGTGCAGGGTGCCTGGGTCGCGGTCTTCGGGGCGCTGGCCTGGAGCCGGTTCACGACGGCGGACGTGTCGAGCTAGCCGCTCAGCGGGGGTAGACGTCGACCTCGGCGGCCTTGACCGTGGCGACGACGGCACGGCCGGGCACCAGGGCGAGCTCGGCGACGGCCTGGGGCGTCACGTCGGCTGCGAGCTGGTCGGTGCGCACCCGCACCAGCGCGCCGTGCGGTTCCACCGAGCGCACCGTGGCGCGGAAGGTGTTCCGGGGCGAGCCGTGCGGGTCGGTCAGGTGCAGCGCGACGGCGGCGGGCCGGAACACGGCGGTCATCGCCGTCCCGGCCGGCATGTCGGCCTGGGTGGCGTAGCCGTGCACGACGGCGCCGCTCGCGGTGGCGACGCCGTGGCCGGTCCACGTCCCCGACAGCAGGTTGAAGCCGGCGATCGACGCACCGAACGCGCTGCGCGGCCGGGACAGGACCCTCGCCGTCGGGCCTCGCTCGACGACGCGGCCGCCGTCGATGACGGCGATCTCGTCCGCCAGCAGCAGCGCGTCGAGGACGTCGTGGGTGGCGATGACGGTGGTCTGCCGGGCGAGCAGGTGCTGCAGGGTCTGCCGCAGGGTGGGTGTGACGTCGACGTCGAGGGCCGCCATCGGCTCGTCCAGCAGCAGGAGCCGCGGCGCGGCGGCCAGCGCCCGGACGATGGCGACGCGCTGGGCCTGCCCGCCGGACAGCGCGGCCGGACGGCGGCCGGCCAGCGCGGTGAGGTCGGTCGCGGCGAGCCACCCGTCGGCCGCGGCGGTGGCCTCCCGGCGGGAGCGGCCTTGCGAGCGGGGCCCGAAGGCGACGTTGTCGCGCACGCTCAGGTGCGGGAACAGCATCGGGTCCTGGGCGAGCAGCGCCACCCTGCGGCGGTGCGGCGCCACCCAGACCGTGCGGCGGCCGGCCCGGGCACCGGCGAGGGCACGGCCGTCCAGGGTGATCTCGCCGTCGTGCGGGCGCAGGGTCCCCGCTGCGAGTCCCAGGGCGGTGGACTTGCCCGCGCCGTTGGGGCCGAGCAGCGCCAGGGTGCGGCCCTCGGCGACGTCGACCGTGACGTCGAACCCGCGCGAGGGGACCGAGGCGTTCAGCGTGAACGTCATGGCGTCGCCCGGTGGTGGGTGCCGGCGATGACGACGACGGCGATCGCCACCAGCAGCAGGGACAGCGCCACGGCGGCGTCGGGGTCGGTCTCGCGCTGCAGGTAGATCTCCAGCGGGAGCGTGCGGGTGACGCCCTGCAGGCTGCCCGCGAACGTGATGGTGGCGCCGAACTCGCCGAGCGCCCGGGCGAAGGCCAGCACGGTGCCCGAGAGCAGGCCGGGCCGCACGAGAGGGAGCGTCACGCGGCGCAGGACCGTCGTCGGGCCGGCGCCGAGGGAGGCCGCGACGACGTCGTACCGCGTCCCGGCGCTGCGCAGCGAGCCCTCCAGGCTGATGACGAGGAACGGCAGGGCGACGAACGTCTGGGCGATGACCACCGCCGTCGTCGAGAACGCGACCTGGAGCCCCGCGACCTCCATCGACTCGCCGAGCAGGCCGCGGCGGCCGAACGTGGCGAGCAGCGCGACGCCGCCCACCACGGGCGGCAGGACGAGCGGGACGAGGACGAAGGCCCGCAGCAGGTTCCGGCCGCGGAACCGCCCACGGGCCAGGACGATCGCCATCGGGACGCCGAGCACCAGGCAGAGCAGCGTGCTGACGGCGGCGGTCCGCAGGCTGAGGACCAGGGCGGCGCGGGCCGACTCGCTGGTGACCAGTCCCCAGTAGCCGGTCAGGTCGACCCGGGTACCCAGGGCGATCAGCGGCAGCACCACGAACAGGCCGCCGACGGCGGCGGGCAGGAACGCCCAGCGCGGCAGCCCGGCCGCGACCTCGGCAGGGTCTCGGGTGGCGCGCCTGCGGGCGGCGCGGGTGGTCGCCGGGGCGGTCATGGTGCGGCGAACCCGAGATCCGCGAGGACCGCCCGGCCGTCGTCGGACAGGACGGCGTCGACGAACTCGTCGGCGAGGGCAGGCCGGGGGGTGCCGGTGATAGTAGCGATCGGGTAGGTGTTCACCGCTGCGGCGGACTCCCGGAACATGACGCCCTCGACCTGGTCGCCCGCCCGGGCGACGTCGGTGACGTAGACGAGCCCGGCGTCGGCCTCGCCCGCGGTGACCTTCCCGAGGACGTCGGTGACGCTCTGCTCCTCGCTGACGGGGTGCAGCGTCAGCCCGGCGTGACCGACGACGGCGGTGGTGGCTGCGCCGCACGGCACCTCCGGGGCGCACACCACCAGCCGGAGACCGGGTTCGGCGAGGTCGGCCAGCGCGGAGACCCCGGCCGGGTTCCCGGGCGGGACGCCGATCTCCAGCGCGTTGGCGGCGATGTCCTGCGGGGTGCCCACCAGGCCGTCGGCGACGAGTTCGTCCATGGTCGACGTGTCTGCCGAGGCGAACACGTCGGCGGGGGCGCCCTGCTGGATCTGTGCGGCGAGGGTCGAGGACCCGGCGACGCCGAGCCGGACGTCGACGTCGGGGTGCTCGGCCTCGAAGTCGGCGGCGATCTGCTCGAAGGCCTCGGTCAGCGAGGCGGCGGCGTAGACGGTCAGTGTGGTGCCGCCGTCGGTGATGCCGGTGCTGCAGGCGGTGACGACGACGGCGGCGCTCGCGGCGACGAGCGCGGCCCCGGCGGCGCGCGCACGGCGGGGGAGCACCGCCGTCATCCCTCGCCCCGGTCCGGCACCTCGACCACCACGTTGGTCGACTTGATGACGGCGACCGCGACGGAACCGCGTTCCAGGCCCAGGTCGCGGACCGCCTCGCTGCTCATCAGCGACACGACGCGGAACGGACCGCACTGCAGCTCGACCTGCGCCATCACGGCGTCGACCTGGAGATCGGTGACCAGCCCGACGAACCGGTTGCGGGCGGAGCTCTTCATGCCGTGCGGCAGACCGGGCGGCGTGGCGTGCTCGCGGGCGGCCATCGCCACCTCGTACCCGTCGACCACCTTGCGGCCGGCGTCGTCACGGATGGCGGTGAGCAGCCCGCGGTCGATCCAGCGGCGCACGGTGTCGTCGCTGACGCCGAGGTAGACGGCGGCCTCGCTGATCCTCATCTGCGGCATGACCATGACCTTAAGGGCGTATCTACGTCGTCAGCAACGCCTGCCAGGCGCACGTGCCTGAATGACGGGGATCGTCCGTGCGCGGTGTGCCCCCGTAGGCTGGCGCTCGTGCATGACGATGCGACGAACCGGCCGGTGGCGGACCATGCTGCGGCCGTCGCCGAGCTGGTGGGCCCGGCGCTCCTCCGGGCGGCCACGGGGCCGACCGCGGTCACCCTTGCCGCGTTGCTGGCCGACGCCCGGGACGGTGCCGTGCTGGCGCCACGTGTGCTGGTGCGCGACGCGACGGCCGCCGTCGACCTGCCGGGCTTCGACAACTCCCAGATGGACGGCTACGCGGTGCGTTGCGACGACCTGGCCGACGCCGCGCCCGGCGACCCGGTCGAGCTGCCGGTCGTCGCCCCGGTCCCGGCCGGGACCACGCCGCCACCGCTCCCACGCGGCGCGGCCGCGCCCGTCATGACGGGCGCCCCGATGCCCGACGGCGCGGATGCCGTCGTCAAGATCGAGGACGCCGACCCACCTGCTTTCCCCGAGCTCGGCACCGCGGCGACGGTCCGGTTCACCATGCCGGTCGCCGGCGGCACCTTCGTGCGGAGCGCGGGCTCCGACGTCGCAGCCGGTGACGTCGTCGTGCCGGCGCGGACGCCGCTCGGGCCTGCGCAGCTCGGGGTGCTCGTCGCGGCGGGCGTGGCGCAGGTCGAGACCGCCGGGCCGCCGCACGTCCTGCTGATCTCCACCGGTTCCGAGCTCGTCCCTGCCGGGCGGCCCCTGGGCGCGGCCCAGCTCTACGACGCCAACGGCGCCGCGCTGACCGCGGCGCTCGCGCAGGCCGGGGCGCGCGTCTCCCATCGCGTGGTCGCCGACGACTCCGCCGCCCTGCGCGCCGTGCTGGCCGAGGCACCTGACGACGTGGCGCTCGTCGTCACCAGCGGCGGCGTCTCGGCCGGTGCCTACGAGGTGGTGCGGCAGACGCTCACTGATGCCTGGTTCGGGCACGTCGCCGTCCAGCCCGGTGGGCCGCAGGGGCTCGGCACCATCACCGTGGGCACCGCGGCCGGCAACCGGGAGGTCCCGCTCGTCGCGTTCCCCGGCAACCCGGTCAGCGCGCTGGTGTCCTTCGAGCTGTTCCTGCGCCCGGTCCTTGCCGAGATCACCGGCGCGACGCCGACGCACCGGTCGCGCGGCCGCGCGCCGCTGGCCGAGGCCGTCGACTCGCCCCGGCACCTGCACCAGGTCCGTCGCGGCCGCCGCGACGCCGACGGCCGCGTCGAGATGGTCGGCGGACCCGGCTCCCACCTCCTGGCCCACCTCGCGGCGGCTACGCTCCTGGTACACGTACCGCCGGGCGTCACGCACCTCGACGAGGGCGACGACGTCGACTACTGGGAGATCCGATGAGCGACCTGTCCCACTACCGTGACGACGGCGCGGCCCACATGGTCGACGTCTCCGCCAAGGACGTCACGACGCGTCAGGCGACCGCGCGCGGCGTCCTGCGCACCCGGCCCGACGTCGTCGAGCGCATCGCCTCGGGCGAGCTGCCCAAGGGGGAGGCCATCGCCACCGCGCGCATCGCCGGGATCATGGGCGCCAAACGCACCCCGGACCTCGTGCCGCTGTGCCATCCGCTGCCGCTCGCCGGCGTCGAGATCGACATCGCCCCGGTGAGCGGTTCGGCGGGCGCCGTGGAGATCACGGCGACCGTGAAGACCACCGGCCGCACCGGCGTCGAGATGGAGGCGCTGACGGCGGTGACCGTCGCGGGCCTGACGCTCTACGACATGATCAAGGCCGTCGACAAGGCCGCGACGCTCACTGACATCGAGGTCGTCGCGAAGTCCGGCGGGAAGTCCGGCGACTGGGTCCGCGGCGAGGAGCGCTCGTGAGGGCCGCCGTCGTCGTCGCGTCCGACCGCGCCGCTGCCGGCGTCTATGCGGACCGCTCCGGGCCGGCCGCGGCCGAGTGGTTCGCCGCGCGCGGCTGGGAGGTGCTGCCCGTCCAGGTCGTGCCCGACGGCGAGCCCGTCCGCGAGGCGTTGCTCGACCTGCTCGACGTGGACGACGACGGCGCGCCGGACGTGATCGTCACCGCCGGTGGGACCGGCCTCGCGCCGTCGGACATGACTCCCGAGGCCACGCGGGCCGTGCTGGACCGCGAGGTGCCCGGGATCGCCGAGCTGGTCCGGGCGAGGTCGCTGGCGCCCACCGATCCTGCCAAGCGGGCCGTGCCCGGTGCGGCGCTGTCCCGGGGGGTGGCCGGCGTCGCAGACCATTCGTTGATCGTGAACCTGCCCGGCTCTGTCGGGGGAGTCCTCGACGGCCTCGACGCGCTGGCGGACGTCCTGCCGCACGCCGTCGACCAGCTCCACGGGGGCGACCACACGCACGCCGACCCCGTTGCCGACCCCTCCGTCCCGCGAAGTAGTGCCTCCGGTACTCCGGACGAGCACGCGGGGCACTCCACCGGTACCGCAGGCTCTACTTCGCGGTCCGCCGTGGTGCTGGAGGCCGACGTGGTCGACCACCCGATCGAGGACGCCCTGACGCGGCTCGCCGACCTGGTGCGCGACGACTCCTGCGGGGCGGTCGCCACGTTCGCGGGCCACGTCCGGGACCACGACGAGGGCCGAGGCGTGACCGCGCTGCACTACGAGTCGCACCCCGACGCCGCCACGGTGCTCGCGACCGTCGCCGAACGCGTGGCCCACCGTGTCGCCGCTGCGACGGGGGACACCGTGCGTGCCGCCGTCGTGCACCGGGTGGGGGACCTCCAGATCGGGGACGTCGCCGTCGTCGTGGCCGTCGCCTCCGGGCACCGACGGGCTGCGTTCGCCTGCGCGAGCGACCTGATCGAGGAGCTCAAGGCCGAAGTGCCGATCTGGAAGGAGCAGGGCTTCGCCGACGGGTCGAGCGAATGGGTCGGGTCGCTCGGCTGATCCACGGCCGGCCTCCCTGCAGGTCATCGGTTGTTCATCGTGCGGTCGGCCGGGCGACGCCCTCGCGCCACGGTCCGTTCCTAGCGTCGGGCAGGACCCCCGGTCCCGATCCAGGAGTGCCCGATGACGATCGCCCCCGAGTCCCGCCCCCAGCTGCCCGTCACGGTGGCCCCGCACTACGCGCGCGGCAAGCGGGCCGCCGCGACCTGCCGGTACAAGTGCGCCGACGCCTGCGCGCACCCGGCGCCGAACCTGAGCGCCAACGAGTACTTCCGCGACATCGCGTCCAAGGCGCTGAGCCGACGTGTCATGCTGGGCGGCGTCGCGGCGGCCGCGGCCGCCGTCGTGGTGGGCGCTGAGGCGATCGGTGCCCAGCCCGCCGCGGCCGGCGGTCGCAAGCACGGCAAGGGGCTCGCGTTCCGTGCCATCGCGCCGCAGCCGATGGAGCTCGACGAGTTCGTCGTGCCCGAGGGCTACGAGTGGTCGCCGATCATCCGCTGGGGCGACCCGATCCTGCCCGGCGGCCGTGCGTTCGACCCGGCCCGCCAGAGCCCGGAGCAGCAGGCTCGTCAGTTCGGCTACAACTGCGACTACCTCGACATCCTGCCCGAGGACCCCAAGCACATCCGGTCCATGGTCGAGACCCGCCGCGGCAGGCGCGGCGTGCTCGTGTCCAACCACGAGTACACCAACCCGCAGATCATGTTCGACGAGTCGTACGACGCCGCGACGCGCCGCGCGATCGAGCGCGCCGCGCACGGCATGTCGGTGGTCGAGCTGCGACGCCACCGGGAAGGCGCGCCATGGGAGTACGACCGCATCGCGCGGTTGAACCGCCGGATCCACATCGGCTCCGAGTTCGTCGTCGACGGTCCCGCGGCCGGCCACGACCTCATGAAGACGACCGACGACCCGTCCGGACGCAAGGTCCTGGGCACGCTCAACAACTGCGCCGGCGGCACCACCCCGTGGGGCACGGTCGTCTCGGGCGAGGAGAACTTCCACGGCTACCTGCGGGTGAACGGGAACGACCCCCGCGACGCCCGCTACGGTCTGCGCAACGCTCCGACCGGGTACGGCTGGGAGCTGGACGAGCCGCGGTTCGACGGCAACAACCCCGGGTACGAGAACGAGAACCACCGGTTCGGGTGGGTCGTCGAGCTGGACCCGTACGACCCGGAGTCGAAGCCGGTCAAGCACACCGCCCTGGGGCGCCTCAAGCACGAGGGCGCCAACGTCATCATGTCCGACGACGACCGCGCCGTCGTGTACATGGGCGACGACGAGCGGTTCGACTACGTGTACAAGTTCGTCTCGTCGCGGCGGATGCGTCACGGCAACAGTCGCTGGGCGCGCGAGCACAACAAGACGCTGCTGAGCGAGGGCGACCTCTACGTGGCGCGCTTCACGGGCGACTCGCCGGCGTCGGAGATCGACGGGTCCGGCGCGGTGCCCTCCGACCGGTCCTTCGACGGCACCGGGGAATGGCTGCCGCTGGTGCTGGAGGGCGAGTCGCAGGTGGCCGGCATGTCGCTCGCCGAGGTGCTGGTCTTCACGCGCGTCGCGGCCGACGCGCTCGGAGCGACCAAGATGGACCGGCCCGAGGACGTCGAACCCAACCCGTTCACGGGCCGCGTCTACGTCGCCTGCACGAACAACTCCAACCGCGGCGTCGGCTCCAACGCGGCGGCCGACGAGGCGAACCCGCGCAGCTCCAACCGCCACGGGCACGTGGTGGAGATCATCGAGGACGGCGGCGACCAGACGGCCACCACCTTCACCTGGAACCTGCTGCTCGTCGCCGGCGACCCGGAGGTCGACGACTCGACCTACTTCTCCGGCTACCCGGCGGACAAGGTCTCGCCGATCTCCTGCCCGGACAACCTCGCGTTCGACACCGACGGCAACCTGTGGATCTCCACGGACGGTCAGCCGTCCTCGATCCAGAAGAGCGACGGCCTGTTCAAGGTGACGCTCGACGGGCGCCGTCGTGGGCGGGTGGAGCAGTTCCTCTCGGTACCCCGCAGCGCGGAGACCTGCGGCCCGCTCGTCGACGTGCGCGACTCCATGGCGTACGTGAACGTGCAGCACCCGGGCGACGACGGCTCCTTCGCCGCCCAGACGTCGTACTTCCCCGACTATCTCGCCGAGGGTGAGGAGGTGCCGGCAGGCGCCTGGCGCGGACCTCGGCCCTCGACGATCCAGGTCTACCGGAGCGACGTGGAGCACGAGCACCCCGGCAAGGGGCACGGCAAGGGCAAGGGTCCGGGCCGCGGGAAGGGACGCGACCGGCACGACGGGCCGGGCCCCTTCCCGGGCGGTCGTGGTGGTCGAGGCAAGGGATCGACCCAGCACCCGTCCCACGACCCCCGCCCCGGCGAACAGTTCCGACCCTGACCCGAGCTGGTGCGCCGCCCGTCGAGGTAGTACGCAGACCGCCCCGCTACCTCGGCGCAACCCGCACTACCTCGGCGGGATGAGAACGCACCACGGCATGGTTCGTAGACTTGATGACCGTGACAACCACCGAGGCGCCCGGCGCCTACCTCGACCACGCCGCCACGACGCCCATGTCTCCGGCGGCGCTCGAGGCCTTCGTCGCCGAGGCCGACCGCACCGGCAACGCCTCGTCCCTGCACTCGGCGGGCCGCGCTGCCCGCCGCACGGTGGAGGAGTCGCGCGAGTCCGTCGCGGCGGCGCTCGGCGCACGCCCGAGCGAGGTGATCTTCACCGGCGGCGGCACGGAGGCGGACAACTTGGCGATCAAGGGCATCTTCTGGGGCCGCCGCACCCAGAACGCGCAGCGCATCCGCGTGCTCGTCTCCGCCGTCGAGCACCACGCGGTGCTCGATCCGGCGTTCTGGCTCGCCGGGCACGCCGGGGCGGAGATCACGTTGCTGCCCGTCGACGGCGAAGGTCTGGTCGACCTGGAGGCGTTGCGTGCGGAGCTCGCCGCTCATGCGGACGAGATCGCCCTGGTCTCGGTCATGTGGGCGAACAACGAGGTCGGCACGGTCCAGCCGGTCCGGGAGGTCGTGCGGATCGCGCACCGCTACGGCGTGCCGGTGCACACGGACGCGGTCCAGGCGGTGGGGCAGGTCGAGGTCGACTTCGCCGACTCGGGTGTCGACGCCCTGACCGTGACGGGCCACAAGCTGGGCGGGCCGGTCGGGGTCGGCGCGTTGCTCGCGCGGCGTGAGCTGCCCTTGGAGGCGGTGTCCCACGGTGGCGGGCAGGAGCGCGGTGTCCGTTCGGGGACGCTCGACGCGGCGGCGATCCGAGCCTTCGCTGTCGCCCTGCGTGAGGCGGCTGCAGCCCGCGAGGAGCGTGCCGTCGTCCTGGGTGGCCTGCGTGACGAGCTGGTGCAGAGGGTCCGCCGCGCGGTGCCCGACGCCGTCCTGCGCGGTCCGGACCCGCGGGCCGTCACGTCGTCGGGCACGCCTGCCCGGTTGCCCGCCAACGCGCACTTCACGTTCCCGGGCGCCGAGGGCGACTCTCTGCTCTACCTGCTGGACTCCGCCGGTGTGCAGGCGTCCACGGGGTCGGCCTGCCAGGCCGGGGTGCCGCAGCCGAGCCATGTGCTGCTCGCCATGGGCGTGGACGAGACGGACGCCCGTGGCGCGTTGCGCTTCTCGCTCGGTGCCACGTCGACCCACGACGACGTCGACCGGCTGCTGGCGGCGTTGCCCCAGGTGGCGGAACGTGCTCGGGCGGCTGGGCTCGTCGCCGCCCGCCCGTTGTCCGGGGGTGTCGCATGAGGGTGCTCGCCGCGATGTCGGGCGGCGTCGACTCCGCCGTCGCTGCCGCGCTGGCCGTGGAGGCGGGTCACGAGGTCGTCGGGGTCCACATGGCCCTGAGCCGGAACCGTGACCAGTTCCGCACCGGTTCGCGCGGCTGCTGCTCCATCGAGGACGCGGGGGACGCACGCCGTGCCGCGGACGTGCTCGGTATCCCGTACTACGTCTGGGACCTGTCCGAGACGTTCGAGGAGACGGTGGTCGCGGACTTCCTGTCCGAGTACTCGGCGGGGCGCACCCCGAACCCGTGCGTGCGCTGCAACGAGCACATCAAGTTCGAGGCCCTGCTGGACAAGGCGACAGCTCTCGGCTTCGACGCGGTCGCGACTGGCCACTACGCGCGCGTCGAGAGGCACGAGGACGCGGACGGGGCGGTCACGCGCGAGCTGCACCGGTCGCCGAACGACGCGAAGGACCAGTCGTACGTGCTGGCGGTGATGGGTCCGGAGCGTCTGGAGCGTGCGATGTTCCCGCTGGGCGGTTTCGCCTCGAAGGACGAGGTGCGCGCCGAGGCGGAGCGCCGTGGGCTGTCCGTGAGCGCCAAGCCGGACTCCTACGACATCTGCTTCGTGGCCGACGGCGACACTCGCGGGTTCCTGCGCTCACGCCTCGGCGCACAGCCGGGCGAGGTGCGCGACACCGAGGGCAACGTGGTGGGGGAGCACCAGGGCGCGTACGCGTACACGGTCGGGCAGCGTAAGGGCCTCGGTCTCGGGCGACCGGCCGCGGACGGCCGGGCCCGGTACGTCGTCGACGTCGACACCGGCTCGAACACCGTCGTCGTCGGCCCGGCGGAGCTCCTGAGCGTGGACCGGATCGCGGGGGAGCAGGCGGTGTGGCTCGCCCCGCCGCCGGCGGACTGGTCGCAGTGCGAGGTTCAGGTGCGGGCGCACGGCCGGGCAGTCCCGGCGCTCTACCGGGCCGTCGCGGGGGCCGACGGCGGCACGGACGGCCTGGAGCTCCGGCTCGGCGAGCAGCTCCGCGGTATCGCGGCGGGGCAGTCCGTCGTCGCCTACCGGGGGACCCGGGTGCTGGGCCAGGCGACCGTGTCACGAGCCTGGCGCGACGCGCCGGCCACGGCGGGCGCACCGGGCGGGGCGGTGCGCGCATGACGGCGGTCAGCGGCCACGGCCCGTGGCCGGGTGGCGAGCGTGACGTGCTGGATGCGCAGCAGACGATCTTCGGTGACCTCGCGGAGCTGCCCACCGGCGTCGGCGCCGTGCCGTTCCTCGCTCAGCTCACGGACCGCGGGCCCGGGGCCGGGTCGACGGGCCGTACCGCGACCCTCCTGGCCGAGACGGCGGTCGAGCTCGGGCCGCACGGGTGGAAGCTGGCGGACCGTACCGGCGTGGACGAGCGGCGCGCCCGTGCCCTGCTGCGTGAGGACCTCGGGGCGCTCTCCATCGCGGCCCACGGCTACGTGGGCCCGTTGACCGTCGAGGTGACGGGGCCGTGGACGCTCGCGGCGGAGCTGTGGTCGGCGCGGGGTGACCGGGTGCTGGCCGACACCGGTGCGCGCGCCGATCTTTCGCTCGGCCTGGCCACGGGGCTGGCACAGCACGTCGCTGACGTCCGGGACCAGGTGCCGGGCGCGGAGGTCGTGGTGCAACTCGCCGAACCGCTGCTGGGCCAGGTGCACGCGGGCGTGCTGCCGACGTTCTCCGGCTACTCGAGGATCCGTGGTGTGGACGGGCCCGGCGTCGTCGAGGGCCTGCGTCCGGTGATCGAGGCCGTGCACGACGCCGGTGCGACGGCGGTCGTGCACCTCGGCGGCACGTGGGTGGGCATCCCGCCGGCCGTGCTGGCGGGTGCCGACGCGATCGGGCTGGATCTGGCGGAGGTCGGTCCGGACGGCTGGAACGAGCGGGCCTGGGAGCTCGTCGCCCGCGCGACCGAGCGTGGGGTGGCGCTCTGGGCAGGTCTGCCGCCGGCGACGGTCTCCCAGTGCTCGGGACCGCAGCTCGGCGAGCTGGTGCGGTTGGCCGCCGAGCCGTGGCGCCGTATCGGGCTGGCGCCCGCCGGCCTGGGCTCGCTCACCCTGCTCGCGGCGCCGCGCACGGCACCGGCGGGCGCGGACGAGCACCGGGCGGGGCTCGCCAACCTGGGGCGGGTCGCGGAGTCGCTCGCGGAGCGCGCTGCGGTCTGAGCCGCCGTCCTGCCCGCCCGCGGCGGGGCGGTCAGGCGAGCCGCTCGTGCAGGAACGTCCAGGCGAGCGCTGACATGTGCGCGGCCTGGGCGTTGTTGGCCGCGCCGCCGTGGCCGCCCTCGATGTTCTCGTAGTAGGTGACGTCCTTGCCGGCGGCCAGCATCTTCGCGGCCATCTTGCGTGCGTGGCCGGGGTGCACGCGGTCGTCCTTGGTCGACGTGGTGAACAGCACCGGCGGGTACTCGCGGGTGGCGTCGAACAGGTGGTACGGCGAGTAGGTCTGCAGGAACTCCCAGTCCTCGGGGACGTCCGGGTCGCCGTACTCGGCGACCCACGAGGCGCCGGCGAGCAGGTGGTGGTACCGCTGCATGTCGAGCAGCGGGACCTGGATCACGACGGCGCCGAACAGCTCGGGATACTGCGTGAGCATGTTGCCGGCGAGCAGCCCTCCGTTGGACCCGCCCTGCACGCCGAGGTGCTCGTGCGTGGTGATGCCGCGCGCCACCACGTCCCGCGCGACGGCGGCGAGGTCTTCGTACGCCCGGTGCCGGTTCTCCCGCAGGGCGGCCTGGTGCCAGCGAGGGCCGTACTCCCCGCCGCCACGGATGTTGGCCACGACGCGCACCCCGCCGCGTGCGAGCCAGGCCCGGCCGGCGGTCCCGGAGTAGCCGGGCAGGAGCGGGATCTCGAAGCCGCCGTACCCGTACAGCAGGGTCGGCGCCGTGCCGGGCGCCGTGGGGTCCGTCGGGCGGACGAGCTCCGCGGAGCCGACCACGAAGTACGGCACGCGTGTGCCGTCGTCGGAGGTCGCGAAGTGCTGCTCGGCGACCATCCCGGTCGCGTCGAAGAACGCCGGGGCGGACTTCAGGGGCTCCGGCTCGGTGGGGTCCGTCCCCGGGCCGACGACGGTGGCGAGCGCGAGGGTGGAGGGCGCGAGATAGCCGCTGCTGGTCACCCACACGTCGTCGCCGTCCACCGGGGAGACGGCGCGGACGCCGACGGTGAGCAGCTCGCCGCCGAGGGGCAGCTCGGACCGTGTCCACGGGTCGGTCCCGTCGGCGCCCGCCGCGAGGTCCGGCGGAGTGAGGACGTGCAGGGCGTTCTTGACGTCGTCGAGGACGTTGAGCACCAGGTGGTGGCGGGTCCAGGTGGCTCCGGCCAGCGAGGTGGCGGGCGTCGGGGCGAACAGGACGGTCAGGTCGCGCGACCCGTCGAGGAACGCGTCGAGGGGTGCGGCCAGCAGCGACCCTCCCGGGTGGGTACGGCCGCCCACCGCCCAGTCCTCGCGCAGCTCGACCAGGAGCCACTCGCGGTGCAGGCCGACCTCGGCGGAGTCGGGCACGTCGATGCGTACCAGCTGCTGCTCCGGCGTGCCGACGTCGGTCACCAGGGAGGTCTCGGAGCGGTAGAACGCGATCGACCGACGCACGACGTCACGCTCGAACCCGGGCGTACGGGACCGGCTCCCCATGATGTACATGTCCTCGTCGGTCCCCTCGTAGACGACGGTCGCGTCGTCCATCGAGGTGCCCCGGCGCCACAGCTTGACGATTCGGGGGTAGCCGGACGGCGTCATCGTGCCCGGGCCGAAGTCGGTGAACACGTAGACGGTGTCCTCGTCCGCCCAGGAGAGGCCGCCCTTGGCCAGCGGACGGCGGAACCCGCCCTCGGACGGCGGCACGAAGCGCTTCTCGACCAGGTCGAGCTCACGCGTGACGTCGGCGTCCGAACCGCCGGGCGAAAGGTCGACCAGCGCACGACGCCAGGGCTCGCCCGCCGCGAGCTGCTCCGGGGTCGGACGCAGCACCGACGCGCCGTGCCACACCCACGACTCGCCCTCGGCGTCGGCGAGCGCGTCGAGGTCGAGCACCGTCTCCCACCGCGGTGCGTCGGTCCGGTAGGACTCGAGCGTGGTCCGCCGCCACAGCCCGCGCTCGTGGTCGGCGTCGCGCCAGAAGTTGTACAGGTGGTCCCCGATCCGTGAGACGTCGGGGATGCGGTCGTCCGAGTCGAGGACCTCTCGCAGAGCCGCCTCGGTCGGGTCGAGCCGGCTGCCGCCGAGCGCGTCGTGCGCCTCGTCGTTGCGTTCCCGTACCCAGGCGAGCGCCTCGTCGCCCGAGACGTCCTCGAGCCAGCGGTACGGGTCGGAGGTGTGCGGTGCGTCGGGCGAGGTGGCCGCGGTGCGCAGCAGCGGGTCGGCACTCATGGCCAGGACCCTAACCCGGGGGTGCGACGCGGAGCCCGCAGGGGCGGCTTCGGCTTCGGCTTCCTCTTTCACCCGGGTGGTCCCTGTGGTAGAAACTCCTGGTCAGGGCTTTGTGCCCGGTTCAGACCTTCCTACGGGTTCGCGGAGAAGGTCGCGTTCGCGCGATCTGTGCACGACGCCGTCGGACCCGGTCTCACACCGACGGAGGTGCGGTGAGCACGACGACCCCGGCCCGGCCCCCTGCGACGGGCCGCCTCCTGCCGTGGCTCTGCGTCGCCGGCATGGTCCTGTGCGTGGCAGCGCTCCCGCTCGTCGGCGCTGCCGCTCCGCCCTGGGCGGTGTGGGTGCTCGCCGTCGCTGCCGTCGTCCTGCCCGTCGTGGCGGCGGTCCTGCTGTCCGGCGCGTCCCGCCGTGACGCCGCCGCGTTCCGTGCCCTGCTGATCGAGCGCGACGGCCTCGCCGCCGGTCTCCACGAGACGACCCAGGCGCTGCGGGAGACGACGACGGCGCTCACCGTCGAGCAGGAGGCCCGCGCCGACCAGCGGGCATCGGTCGAAACGGCTGTCGTGGCGCTCAGCCGCAAGGTGCAGGCCTCGGCCCACCGCATCCAGGAGGAGGCGGCACGGATGGTCCAGCGACACTCCGCGGACCCGGACGTGCTGCAGACGTCCATGCGGATCGACCACGCGGCGGCGCAGCACGCCCGGCAGGCGCAGAGCCTGGTGGCGCTGTGCGGCCGCCGCCCGGGACAGACGTGGGAGGACGCCCTGCCGCTGCCGGACGTGGTGAAGGCTGCCGCGGGCCGGATCACCGCGTTCCAGCGGGTCGAGGTCTCCGGCGACCCGGGCCTGGCGATCGTCGGGCGTGCGGTGGAGCCGCTCGTGCACGTCGTCGCGGAGCTGCTCGCCAACGCCACCCAGTGCTCCCCACCGAACACCCAGGTGCTCGCGGTCATCCGGCAGGTCCAGCGCGGTGCCGTCATCGAGATCGACGACTGCGGCGTGGGCATGGACCCGCGCGAGCTGAGCCGGGTCCGGGCGATCGCCGCCGGTGAGCGATCGGTGGGCATCGCCGAGCTCGGCGAGGTCCCGCAGACGGGTCTCGCCGTCGTCGGGACCTATGCACGCTTCCTCGACCTTCGGGTCGACCTCACCGAGTCCGTGTACGGCGGCCTGCGGGCCGTGGTGATGGTCCCCGGCAACCTGACCGAGGTGGCCGCCACGGCTCCCGCGGTGCTCGCACCCGGCGTGGACGACGGGTGGGAGGAGCCCGCGGCCCAGGAGCCGGCGCCGGACGCCACCGCGGTGCGAGAGCGTCCGTCGAGCGGCCCGCCGGTGCTGCCGCAGCGACGCACCCGGCGTGCGGTGGCGGGGTCGGCGCCTGCGCCCGGGCACCGCCTGCCGCCGGCGGGACGGCGACCTGAGACCTCGACCCCCGACCAGACCGCGGAGGAGGCGGGAGCCTGGATCGGCGCGTTCTTCGCCGCGAGGACAGACGCACCATCGCAGGACGACCCTGACACCCATGAGCCGTCCGTCGCGACGGACGGGACCTCGGAGGACAGATGACCACCCAGACCACCGGAACGACACCACCCGGGACGGACGACCCCGACAGCTGGATGCTCGACCTCGTGGCCCAGGTGCGTGGCGTGCAGCATGCCGTCGTGCTCAGCTCGGACGGCCTCGTCAAGGTCCGGACCGACGACACGGTCCCGGACACCGCCGACAAGGTCGCGGCCGCGTGCGCCGGACTCGTCGCGCTCGGCATGAGCATGGGCCGCGAGTTCGGGGCCGGTGACCGGCTGCGGCAGGTCGTCGTCGAGTTCGACGGCGGGTTCCTGTTCGTGCGCGGCGCCGGGGACGGTTCTCGGCTCGCCGTCGTGACCGACGCGACGGTCGATCCCGGGCTCGTCGCCCAGCAGATGCAGGCGCAGGTGCTCATGATCGGCGAGCACGCGCTCGGCACGGACCCGGTCAGCTGAGGGATGGCGACATGCACACGGACGGATACCGCGACCACCCGGTACGTTCCTACGTCCTGACCGGCGGACGAGCGCACCCGACCCGGAACACGCTGCGGCCGGAGACGCTGCTGCGCGCCGTCGACGACGGTCGTGAGCTTCCCGGGACGGCGGGCCGGCACGAGCAGGCGCTGCTGCGGACCTGCCGCGGAACCCTGGCCCTGGCCGAGCTCGCCGCCTACCTGCACCTGCCGGTGAGCCTCGTGGCCGTCATGGTCTCGGACCTCGTCGACGGCGGCTACCTGGCGGTGCTGTCCACCCCGGTGCACGACCTGCCCGACACGGACCTGCTCGAGGAGGTGCTCGATGGGCTCCGCGGCCTCTGAGCCCCGCACAGCACACCACCTGGCCCCGACCGTGGCCCGGTCGGTCAAGGTGCTGGTCGTCGGCGCGTTCGGCGTCGGCAAGACGACACTCATCCGGGCTGTGAGCGAGATCCCGATGCTCAGCACCGAGGAGTCGATCACGACGGCGAGCGTCGGTGTCGACCCTCGGCGCGACGAGAAGCGGACGACGACGGTCGCGATGGACTTCGGCCGTGTCACCGTCGGCTCCGACACCGCGCTCTACCTTTTCGGCACGCCCGGGCAGCGCCGGTTCTGGGACCTCTGGTCAGGGCTGGCGGACGGTGCGGTCGGCGCCCTGGTGATGGTCGACACGCGTGACCTGGCCCAGAGCTTCGAGGTCCTGGACCAGCTCGAGGAGCACACCCGCCTGCCCGTCGCGGTGGTGGTCAACGAGTTCCCCGACTCTCCGCGCCACGGGCTCGACGAGGTCCGCGCGGCGCTCGACCTGCCGGAGGGGACGCCCGTCGTCTCGGGAGACGTCCGCGGTCGGCCGCAGGCGGTCGAGGCGTTGACGACGCTGGTCGCGCACGCGCTGGACCTCCGACGGGCCGGGAACGCCGCCGCATGAGCATCACCGCCGCCGGCCGCGTCGTCCGGCTCGAAGAGGTCGCGGACCGGCCGCTGCTCGCCGACCTCGCCGGTGCCCGCGATCCTCAGGCGGGCTACGCGGCGCTGCGCTCCCGCTGGGGCGCCGTGGCCCCGGTTGACCTGGAGCCCGGCGTCCCGGCGTGGCTGGCGCTCGGCTACGAGGAGGTCGGCACGGTCCTGCGCAACGAGGTGCTGTTCTCCCGTGACTCGCGTGCGTGGCGCTACGAGGCCGAGCGGCTGGTCGCCTGGAGGTCGCCGGCGCGGGCGGTCCTCGCGCAGCGGGACAGCGTCCACGACCGCGACGGCGGCGAGCACCGTCGGTTGCGCGCACCGATCGCGGACGTCCTGGCGGGCGTCGACGAGAAGCGGCTGACCCGGACGGTCAGCGTCGCGTGCACGTCGGCCCTCGAACGGCTCGCTGCCCGTGGCGAGGCCGACCTGGTGGCGGACTATGCGGTCGACGTCCCGGTCCGCGTCCTGGCCGACCTCCTCGGGATGACCCTCGCCGACGCGCGCCGGATGCACGAGCTCACCGTGGACCAACGTTCCGGGACGGAGTCCGCGTTCCCGGCCGTCGCCGAGATAGAGAACCTGCTCGCGACCTTCGTCGCCGGGCGGCGTGCTGAGCCGGCCGACGATCTGACGTCCCAGCTGCTGGCTCATGGCCAGCACGAGAACGATCTCGAGGTGATGGGGGCGGTCGGCCTGCTGTTCCGGACCGCGCACGACGCCGAGGTGGCCTGGACCGCTACCGCGTTGCAGCGGATGCTCGCGGACCCCGGGTTCGGCGCGAAGGTCCACGGGGGACGGCTCTCGCTCGACGACGCGCTCGACGAGATCGCGCGGGACACGCCGCCGATGCCGCACCTGCTTCCTCGCTACGCACTGACCCACAGCGAGCTCGGCGGTCAGCCGATCGCGGCGGGTGACGCCGTCGTCCCCGCCGTGGCGGCCGCCAACGCCGATGCCGCAGTGCAGGCCGCGGATCCCTGGGAGCAGGTCGACTCCCGCTTCCACCTGACCTGGGGCGTGGGGGCGCACGCGTGCCCGGCCCACCGCACGGCTCCGCTCATCACGCGGCTCGTGATGGGGCACTTCCTCAGCCGGGTCGCCGACATCGAGCTCACGGTCGGGCCCGACGAGATCGAGCTCGTGCGATCCGCATGGACCTGCTATCCGCGCGAGCTCCCGGTCCGGTTCCGCTGAGGGGACCGGCCGGGAGCGCGCGCCGGGGGCGAGGGTGCGCGGTCAGGCGCCGACGCGGGCGCGCAGGCGGCCGGAGACCCCGCGGTAGGCCTTCGGGTCGACGGGCAGCAGCCACTGCTTCGTCTGGGCGAACCTCGAGACGTTGAGGCCCAGGTCGTCGAGCAGCTCGTCGACCTGGTGCATCGAGAAGGGGATCACGTTGGTGCCGCGGGCGTGCCGGCCCTCGGTGCGCTTCTCCATCCAGTCCACGCGGTCCCGGACGTGCTCGCGCCGGACCTCGAGGGGCGGCAGGTTCAGGGCCCCGGCGAGGTATCCCGCCGTCCAGACGGCACCCATCTCTGCCGAGAGAGGGCTGAAGAACGACGAGTTGTAGCCGGCGAATGTCAGGTGGGGCACGTCATGCGGCAGGATCTGGCGGTAGAGGAGGAAGTTGCCACGGTCGTCGAGCAAACGGTCCGTGACGTCCTGGTCGAGGAACGGCACCCGCTGGTGGAAACCGGTGCCGCACACCACCAGGTCGGCGCGGACGGTGCTGTCGTCGCTGAGCACCGCGACCGGAGCACCGTCGTCGTCGGTGGCGAACCGTTCGACCTCGGCGTCGCGATGGACGACGATCGATCCGTCGGCGACCTGCTCGTAGAACCCGTCGGTGGCCAGCGACACCGTCGAGCGGGCGATGTCGGCGAAGTCGCCGCGCGGCACCAGGCCGAGATGCTCCAGGCGCAGCTGCTTCTTGGAGAGGGCACCCACGCTCGAGACCATGGACCCGCGGACAGCGTTGCCGGGCCCGTGCAGGAACTTCTCCATGGAGTTGTCGAGCGTCTGGTAGCGGAACAGGGCCTCGCCGAGCCGCGTCAGCAGCAGGTACTTGTAGTTCAGCGTGTTGCCGAGCTTCTTCGGAAGCTTCCACAGCAGCTGACGGGCGACGACCGTCGTGCGCTCCGCCACCGGGCCGATCTCGCCGGCGACGTCGCAGGCCGACTTCCCGTAGCCGACCACGACGACGTTCTTGCCGCGGGCCTCCTCCACCGAGGAGAGCTGGCTCGCGGCCACGACCTTCCCGCCGGCACGCATGAGCTCAGCGAGCCCTCCGAACGCCGGGATGACGGGGTCGGAGAAGATGCCGTTCGCGACGATCAGGTGGTCGAACGGCTCGGGGTCGCCGACAGCCTCGCCGACGTGCCGGGAGGTGATGAGCCAGCCGTCCTCGGCGTCGGTGAGCTCGGCGCGCACGACCTCGGTGGACAGGCGCAGCCGGGCGGACAGCCCGTGCTCCTCCACGTACTGCTCGAGGTAGGCCTGCACCTGCTCGCCGCTGGGCCACTCCGGGTAGTGCTTCGGCATGGGCAGGTCCGAGAAGGAGTACGAGCCCTTGTTGTTCTGCGTGTAGAGGCCGGTGTAGCGGCGCGTCGCGCTCCAGACGCCCCCGACGTCTGGGGCCTTGTCGAACACGACGACCTGGTGGCCGAACTCGGCCAGGATCTTGGCGCTGGCCAGACCGGCGAATCCAGCGCCGACGACGGCGATCTTCATGGGCGTCCTTGCTCTCGGTCGGGCATCGGTGATGCCAAGAATCGTAGCGGTCCGGACAGACCGGGCGATAGACCCGAGAACAGGACGAACCGGTCGGCCAGCGGCCTGTGGACAACGCCTGCAGACAGGCGGCGGGACTCGATACCGTCGCCGACCGTGACCACAGACCGACGGCGATCCAGATCGCTGAGCACAGCACTGTCCATCCTCCTCGTCGCGGTCCTGGCCGGGTGCGATCCGAGCTCGGCCGGGACGGGAGCCGACCCGGACGACGGTGCTGCCCCGCCCGCCGAGTTCGTCGAGCTCGACCTGCCGGCGTCGACCCGACCTGAGCAACCGGTCGTCGATCACGCGTCGATCGTCGGTCCCGCCGGTGACCTGCCGTGGTTCGTCGCAGGGGCCAGGACCGAACCCGGTGATCTCAGCAGGCTCGCGATCTGGCTCGCCGACGGCGCCGAGCTACCGGCGGAGCCGCGCCTCCTGCCCGTGGCGGGCGACGTCCGGTCTGTCACGGTGGCGGCGGCCGGCGACACGGCCGTCATCGGGGGGACCCGGTGGTCGGAGGGTGAGTACGGCACCTACCTCCTCCTGAGCACCGATCGCAGCACCTGGCAGCCGGTGGAGTCCCCAGAGCTCGACGCGATGAGCGTCGAGGGCATCGCCGTGACGGACGGCGACGTCGTGGCGCTCGGGACCGACCGGTCGAGCGACGCGGTCCGAGGGCTGCGGGTGGCACCGGACGGTGGCGTGACCGAGTTCGAGATCGATGCACCCGAGGAGGCGACCGGCGTCGTCGCGGTGGCCGCGTCCGGCGACGACATGGTGGTGCTCCTGACCGAGACGGCGCCGGCCGGCGACGATCTCGTCACGGCGCTCCGGAGCCGCGACGCCGGCGAGACCTGGAGCCGACGTTTCGTCCCCGGCATCGAACCGCAGGTCGTCGGCGTGACGTCGGTCGAGGGCGGGTTCGTGGCGACGGGCACCACGCGGCGGGACGTACCCGCCGGGGAGGGGACGATCGCGACGGCGTGGAGCACGACTGGTGACGACGACAGGTGGTCGGTCAGCCACACAGAAGACAACGACTCCAAGACCGCTTCCACCGGGTTCGGCGCACCGGCACCGTTCCAGGACGGGTATGCCGCAGTCCTCTGGCTGGAGGCCAACCGACAGGCGGCCCTCTCGATCGACGTGGAGGGGCGCAGCGGTATCGTCGCGGCGACCGAGAAGATGGCTGCTCTGTCGCACTCGGGCCCCAGCGCCGGCGTGGCGGGCACCGGTGAGGTGCGCAGCGTCCTGGCTGCGGAGCACGGCGCGACGGTCGTGCGCCTGCGCGAGAAGCAGGAGTCGATGGAGGTGGTGGCGGTCCTGGCCGAGCCGCAGCGGTGGCAGCGTCCCGCGACGCCTGCCCTCGCCGTCGACGGCGGCGTACCGGTCTCGCGCGCGTTCTTCGAGATCCTCGACGACGGATGGCGGCGTGGTGCGGAGTTCGCGCACCTCGGGCCGGCGGACGGCGAGCTCGTCGTCACGGTGGACGACGCCGAGCGGCGCGTCGAGGCCTCGGCGCCGGACGGTCGCCGAGCCGCCCTCGAGACGAGGTGGCTCGGCAAGGGTGACGACCTGCGCGTGGGAGTCCTGGCCGCGGCGAGCGACGGCGAGACCTGGTCCGACCCCGAGCCCGTCCTCGCCCATGGGTACGCCTCCGCCTCGGACATGGAGTGGGTCGGGGGTCGCTGGCTGGCCACCGGCGTGGCCGGCAAGGGAGCGAACTTCGCCGAACGGCACCGAGCCGCCCTGTGGACCTCGAAGGACGGGAAGTCCTGGCGGACCGTCGGGAAGTTCGAGCCCGGCGACGGAGCCTCGTCCGCGGACCACGTGTGCGCCGCCGGTGACGGTGCCTTCGTCCTCGGCACCGCCGAGGGGGACGACGTCGTCTGGGCGCGCGACGGAGAGCGTTGGAAGCGAGAGCCCCTCGACCTGGGACCCGAGGAGACGGTGGGCGAGTGCCGGGTCGACGGCGCGGGCTCGCTCGTCCGTTTCGGCACCGAGAACGGTACGGAGCTGCGGTACACGGAGGACGGCCTGACGTACGAGACGCGGCACGTCACCGGGCCGGACGAGCACCTCGACGAGATCGTCGAGGTCCCGGGCGGACTTGCCGCGACGGGCAGCGTCGAGACCGAGGAGTGGTCGGGTCCGGTCCTGTGGTTGTCGCAGGACGGCAGCACCTGGTGGTGGAGCCCCGTCCCGTCGACGCAGCCCGACGTGAGCGCGGTCTACCCGTCCGGTGACGGGGTCGTCGTCGCCGCGGACGGGCCCGGTGGGATGCGCGCCTGGCGCGTCTCCGACACGGGCGGGCTGATAGCGGCGCACCAGGGAGACGGGGCGTCCGTGTCGTGACGACGGACCGGCCTGCCGCTGTCGGTGGGACCCGGCAAGATGGGGTCGTGACCGACACGACCGATCCCGCCGCTCTCGACGAGCCCACCGCCCAGCGCCGATGGTCCGAGCTGGTCGCCCTCGTCGAGGAGGATCAGCGGGCCTACTACCAGCACGACGCCCCGAAGGTGTCCGACGCCGAGTACGACGCACGCATGCGGGAGCTCGAGGCGCTCGAGGCCGCGCACCCGGCCCTGCGCAGTCCCGAGTCACCGACGCAGCGGGTCGGCGGCCAGGCCGCTGCCGGGTTCTCGACCGTCGAGCACCTCGAGCGCATGCTATCCCTCGACAACGTGTTCAGCGTCGACGAGCTGCGCGCCTGGGACACGCGCGTCGCCCGAGACCTCGGCGTCGACGGCGGTGACGTCGGCTACCTGACCGAGGTCAAGATCGACGGGCTGGCGATCGCCCTGCTGTACGAGCGCGGCCGACTGGTGCGTGCCGCGACGCGTGGCGACGGCCAGACGGGCGAGGACATCACCGCGAATGCGCTGCGGATCGCCGAGATCCCCCAGCGGCTCGCCGGGGACGACCACCCGGAGGTCGTCGAGGTGCGCGGTGAGGTCTTCATCCCCGTCTCGGCGTTCGAGCGGCTCAACGAGCTGCAGGAGCAGCTGAGGGAGCAGGCCGTGGCCGAGGCGCGGGACCGCGCGGACGGCCGTGCCGCCGCCACCCGTGCCTTCGACGAGGAACGCGCACGCGTGGCCGCGCTGCGCCGGTTCCCGCAGTTCGCGAACCCTCGCAACGCGGCTGCGGGTGGTCTGCGGCAGCTCCTGGACAAGAAGAGCGGCCTGGAGCGAGAGGCGGGCCTCGCCCGCGTGAAGGCCCTGCGGATCTACGCGCACGGCGTCGGAGCCCTGCAGTGGACCGAGGGCGAGCACGCGGAGCTGGCGAACCAGTCGGATGCGTACACCCTGTTCGAGCGGTGGGGCATCCCGGTGTCGCCGCACAACCGGGTCGTCCAGGGGATCGACGGCGTGGTGGACATGATCACGTACTTCGCGGAGCACCGGCACGACATCGAGCACCAGCTCGACGGCATCGTGGTCAAGGTCGACGCGCTCGCCGACCAGCGCCGGCTGGGCACCACGAGCCGCGCGCCGAGGTGGGCGACGGCTTACAAGTACCCGCCCGAGGAGGTCAACACCCGTCTGGTCGCCATCCAGGTCGGGGTGGGGCGGACGGGCCGCGCCACCCCGTACGCCGTCATGGAACCGGTGACGGTCGCCGGGTCCACGGTGCGGCAGGCCACCCTCCACAACCAGGACGTGGTCAAGGCCAAGGGCGTGCGCATCGGTGACATGGTGGTGCTGCGCAAGGCCGGCGACGTCATCCCCGAGATCCTCGGGCCCGTTCCCGCGCTGGCCGACGACGGCTACCCGCGCGAGGACTTCGTCATGCCCACCGAGTGCCCGGAGTGCGGCACCCCGCTGCGGGCGATGAAGGAGGGCGACGTCGACCTGCGGTGCCCGAACGCGGAGTCCTGCCCGGCCCAGGTCCGCGGGCGCGTGGAGCACATCGGGTCCCGCGGAGGACTGGACATCGAGGCGCTCGGCGAGGTCACGGCGGCGGCCCTCACCCAGCCGGACCTCCCGGCCGAGCCACCGCTGCGGACCGAGGCGGGGCTCTTCGACCTCACGCTGGAGCGGCTCCTGCCCATCGAGGTCGTCGTGCGGGACGCCGAGACGGGCCTGCCGAAGGTCGACGACGACGGCGGGCTCCGCCGTCGGACACCGTTCCGCAAGAAGCTCACGCACTCCAAGGCGGCGCGGCTCGCCGCAGAGGAGGCAGGGGAGACGCTCCCCGTCCACGAACCCTCCAGCCAGGCGACCAAGCTCCTCGACGAGCTGGACCGCGCCAGGACCAAGGACCTGTGGCGCATCCTCGTCTCGCTCAACATCCGGCACGTCGGCCCGGTGGCGGCGCGGGCGCTCGCGGACTGGTTCGGATCGTTGGACGCGATCCGCGAGGCGTCGCGCGAGGAGCTGGCCGCGGTCGAGGGTGTCGGGCCCGTCATCGCCGACGAGCTGCTGGCCTGGTTCCAGGTCGACTGGCACCGCGAGATCGTCGAGGTCTGGGCCGCGGCAGGCGTCCGGTTCGTCATCCCCGGCCACCCGGGACCCGCCGTGATGGCGGAGAAGGCCGCCGAGGGACCGACGGGCCCCCTCGCCGGGCTGACCGTCGTCGTGACGGGGTCGCTGGAGGGCTACACGCGCGACGGGGCCAAGGAGGCGGTCATCGCCGCGGGGGGCAAGGCATCAGGGTCGGTGTCGAAGAAGACCGACTACGTCGTGGTGGGGGAGAACGCCGGCTCCAAGGAGACCAAGGCGCGCGACCTCGGGCTGACGATCCTCGACGAGGACGCGTTCACCCGGCTGCTGGAGGGAGGCCCGGAAGCGCTCGCGGAGTGAGGGTGCCGACGGGCGCGGCGGTTCAGCGGTGGTCGCGCGCCGCCCAGAGGATGCCGCGCTCGATCATCGTCCGGATCTCGGGGATCTTGAGGTCCGCGACGCTGTGCCCGACGGCGCACGCGAACACCTTTCCCCGGCCCCAGTGCCGGGTCCAGACGACGGGCACGGTCGCCGGCTCCTGCCACGGTGCTCCGTCCCGGACGGCGTGCGTGGTCGTCGCCAGCACGTCGCAGAGCGGGTCGGTCTGGACCCAGTACTGCTCGGTGGTCAGGCGGATGCGTGGTCCGATGCCGGCCACGACCGGATGGTCGGCCCGCTCCGGGCGGACGTCGATCTCGTGGTCGACCATGTCGTCCGGGTGGGCGACGAACTGACCACCGACGATGTGCTGGAAGTCGGTGGCGCCGCGGAACGCGTCGAGCAGCCCGCCGTGCCAGCCCGCGAGCCCGGCCCCGTTCTCCACCGCGAGGCGGAGCCCGTGCATCTCGTCGGCGAGGATCTCGCCCATGGTCCAGCTCTGCACGATCAGGTCGACGCCGGTCATCACGGACTCGTCGGCGTAGACCTCCAGCGAGTCCTCGACGGTGACGTCGAACCCGGCGACGGCGAGCATGGGCAGAAAGAGGTCCGTGGTGGCGACAGGGTCGTGACCCTGCCACCCGCCGCGGACGACGAGGGCCTGACGGTTGCTCACGAGTCCTCCTTGACGGTGATGAGCGCGTCGATCGAGTGGGGAGCCAGGAAACGATCGGTGACCAGTGTCGCAGCACCGACGACGCCTGCCTGCGCCCCCGCCCGCGAGGTGACGATCCGCAGGTGCTGGGTCGCCAGGGGCAGTGACCGCTGGTAGACGACTTCCCGGATCCCGGCGACGAGGTGCTCGCCGGCACCGGCGAGGATACCGCCGATGATGATGCGTGACGGGTTGAGCAGGCTGACCGAGGCGGCCAGCACGGTCCCGATGTCGCGGCCTGCCTGACGCACCGCCTGACCGGCCGCGACGTCCCCGGCGCGGACCAGGTCGACGATGTCCTGGGTCGTCCGGATCTGTGCGCCGGACTCCTGCAGCACGCCGGCGATCGCGAGCCCGCCCGCGACGGCCTCGAGGCACCCGACGTTGCCGCAGCGGCAGGGGATCTCGGCGGCGCCCGAGACCGCGACGTGCCCGAGGTCGCCGGCGGCACCTTGTGCTCCGCGGCGCAGCTCTCCGTCCATGACGACGCCCGCACCGATGCCGGTGGCGACCTTGACGAACAGCAGGTCCTGCTCGTCGGGGCACACGGTGCGGTGCTCTCCGAGCGCCATCACGTTGACGTCGTTGTCGACGACGACGGGGGCGCCCAGGAGCCGGTGCAGGATGCCGGGGACGTCGGTGCCGTCCCAGCCCGGCATGATCGGCGGGTTGACCGGCCGTCCGTCGGCGTGGTCCACAGGGCCGGGCAACCCGATGCCGATGCCGGCGAGTTCTTCCACCTTCCGCCCGGCCTGGGTGACGAGGTCTGCGCCGGCTTCGGCGACCCAGGAGAGCACCGGCTCGGGGCCGTCGGCGATGGCCAGCGGCTCCTGCGTCGACGCGAGCGGCCTGGCGGCGAGGTCGGTGATCGCGAGCCGCGCGTGCGTGGCCCCGAGGTCGACGCCGAGCACGATGCGGTTCGAGGGGTCGAAGGCGAAGGTCGACGGCGGTCGCCCTCCGGTGCTGGACGCCTCACCGGCCGGCGCGAGCAGCCCGACAGCCGTCAGCGCCTCGATGCGCGCGGCGACGGTCGACCGGGACTGGCCGGTCTCGGAGACGAGCGAGGCGCGGGTGTGCGGAGTGCCGTCCCGGAACAGCTGGAACATCTCCCCGGCCCCGGTGGGGCGCGGAGGAAATTTCTGCAGCCCTTCCATGAGCACAGTGAACCACGCCCTTCCGACCTCGTGTTTTGTCGCTCGGTGTCTATCACGAGCGGGTAACGATCACAAAGCTCCCACACTTTTGCTTGACGGACAACATAAGTCCGTCTACGTTCGTCACATGGTCACAGAAGACCCCCCAGCACTGCTGCTGCAGATGCAAGGCATCGTGAAGACGTTCCCCGGAGCGCGAGCCCTCGACGGCGTGGACCTCGACGTCCGGCCCGGCGAGGTGCACTGCCTCCTCGGCCAGAACGGAGCGGGCAAGTCCACGCTCATCAAGGTCCTGGCCGGTGCGCACCAGCCGACCGAGGGCACGATCCTGATGGACGGCGAGAAGATCGAGATCCCGCACCCGGTGGCGGCGCTGGAGCACGGCGTCGCCACGATGTACCAGGAGCTGGACGTCGTCGACGGGCTCACCGTCGCGGAGAACATCTACCTCGGCCACGAGCTGGCGTCGGTGGGCTTCACCCAGCGGCGCGAGGCCACGAGGCGCACCCGCAAGCTCATGGAGCGGCTCGGGCACCCGGAGATCTCGCCGCACCGCGAGGTCGGGACGCTCTCCGCGGCCGGCAAGCAGGTCGTCTCGATGGCCCGCGCACTCTCGCGCGACGCCCGGGTGATCGTCATGGACGAGCCCTCGGCGGTCCTCGACTCGGGCGAGGTCGACAACCTCTTCCGGGTGGTCGAGGAGCTGGTCGAGCAGGGCATCGCGATCGTCTACATCTCCCACCGTCTGGAGGAGATCCGCCGGATCGGTCACCGGATCACGGTCATCAAGGACGGCCGGACCGTCGGCCGCAACCTGGACGTGGCCTCGACGCCGACGGACGAGCTCATCAAGCTGATGACCGGCAAGGACGTCGAGTACGCCTTCCCCGAGCGTCCCGGGGTACCCGACGACGCCCCGGTGCGGCTCGAGGTCGCCGACCTCTCGCTGGCCGGCGTGTTCTCCGGCGTGTCGCTGAGCGTCCGAGCCGGCGAGATCGTGGGTCTCGCAGGGCTGGTCGGCTCGGGACGCTCGGAGATCCTCGAGACGATCTACGGGGCACGTCGGGCCGCCGGCGGGACCGTCGCGCTCGATGGCCGGCGCCTCCGCAACGGCTCCGTGACGGCTGCGGTCGGGGCCGGTATCGGGCTGGCGCCCGAGGAGCGGAAGAGCCAGGGCCTGGTCCTCGACGAGCCCGTGTACCGGAACATCACGCTGTCCACGTTCGCCCGGACGGCGCGCGCGGGCTGGCTCGACGAACGAGCCGAGCGGGACGCGGCGAAGGAGCAGGCCGTCGCGCTCGACCTGCGGCCGCCGGACGTCGATCGGTCGATCCGCACCCTGTCGGGCGGCAACCAGCAGAAGGCCATGCTCGCCCGCTGGCTGGTGCACGGCTGCGAGGTGCTGCTCCTCGACGAGCCGACCCGCGGCGTCGACGTCGGGGCCCGGTCCGAGATCTACGCCCTGGTGCGCCGGCTCGCCGACGCCGGGACAGCCGTCCTGGTGGTCTCCAGCGAGATCCCCGAAGTCCTGGGCCTTGCCGACCGAGTCCTCGTGATCTCCGAGGGCGAGGTCGTGCACGCAGGGCCCGCCGATTCGATCGACGAGCACCAGGTGCTCGACATGGTCATGGAAGGAAGTGCCGCGTGAGCGAGCAGCAGACGTCGTCGAGACCGGCGGCGGACACCCCGAAGGCGCGGGCGGACCACCGCCGCGGGCACAGCATCTTCTCCGGGGCCGTCGGTCGTAACCTCGGCCTGGTAGCGGCCCTCCTGCTGCTTTGCCTGGTCGGGTTCCTCACGGGTGGCGACCGGTTCGCGAGCCTGACGAACCTGATGATCATCCTGAGTCTCGCCTCGGCGATCGGCGTCCTCAGCATCGGCATGACGTTCGTCATCACGACGGGCGGCATCGACCTTTCGGTCGGCTCGGTGGTCGGGCTGTCGACCGTGTGGGCCTCGACGCTGGCGACGCAGAACCTGGCCGACCAGTACGGCTGGATCGTCATGGTCGGGTGCGCGCTGCTGGTCGGGCTCGCCGCCGGCCTCGTGAACGGCGTGGTCATCGCCTACGGGAACGTCGTCGCATTCATCGCGACCCTGGCGATGCTCGTCGCTGCCCGTGGGCTCGCCGAGCTCATCGCGAACCGCCGGACGCAGATCGTCGACGTGCCGTCGTTCGACAACACGTTCCAGGGCAACCTCGTGGGCGTGCCGAAGATCGTGTGGATCTTCGTGCTCGTCGCCGTCGTGGGCTGGTTCCTCCTCAACCGCACGACGTTCGGCCGCCGTACGGTCGCCGTGGGCGGCAACCCGGAGGCCGCGCGCCTCGCGGGCATCAACGTCAAGCGGCACCTGGTGTACGTCTACGGGCTCTCCGGCCTCGCGGCCGGCATCGCCGGCGTCATGATGCTCGCCCGCACGGGTGCGGGCTCGTCGACCACCGGCATGCTCTGGGAGCTCGAGGCGATCGCCGCGGTCGTCGTCGGCGGCACGCTCCTGGCCGGCGGGCGCGGCACGATCGTCGGCACCGTCATCGGCGCCCTCATCTTCGCGACCCTCTCGAACGTCTTCATCATCAACAACCTCGACAGCTCGGTGCAGGCGATCGCGAAGGGCGCGATCATCGTCGGCGCCGTGCTGCTGCAGCAGCGCATCTCGGCACCGAGATCGAGCTGATCCGTCACCCCGCACCATCAGAACCCGCACGACCGACCCTGCACGACCCGGACCGAATCGAGGAAGATCCTATGTCCGCACGTATGAACCGCCGGCGCCGCATGCTCGGTGTCCCCGCCGCTCTCGCCGCCTCGGCACTCCTGCTGACCGGCTGCGTGAGCAACGAGCCGCCCGAGGAAGAGACGGAGACCGACACGGCGAGCACCCAGGAGGGTTCTGGCGGCACCTCCAACGACGAGCCCGGCGAAGAGGTCGTCATCGGCTTCTCCGCCCCCGCCGCCGACCACGGCTGGATGGGTGCGATCACCTCCGCGGCGGAGGCCGAGGCCGAGAAGTACGAGGACGTCGACCTCCGCGTGGCCGAGGGCACGAACGACGTCAACGTGCAGATCAGCCAGATCGAGGGATTCATCGCCGAGGGCGTCGACGCCATCGTGCTCCTGCCGTTCGACGGCGCGGCCCTCACCGACGTCGCGACCGAGGCGATGGAGGCCGGCATCCCGGTCATCAACGTCGACCGCGAGTTCTCCAGCCCGTTCGCCGCGCGCAGCACGGTGCTCGGTGACAACTACGGCATGGGTGTCTCGGCGGGCCAGTACATCTGCGAGCAGCTCGGCGACAACCCCGACGCCGTGGTCGCCGAGATCGCCGGCATCGACTCGCTGCCGCTGACGCAGGACCGCAGCCAGGGCTTCGAGGACGCCCTGTCCGACTGCGGGCTCGACGTGGACAACCGTGTCGCGGCCGAGTTCACCGTCCAGAGCGGTGAGCAGGTGACCTCCAGCCTCCTGCAGGCCGCCCCGGAGATCGACGCGATCTGGAACCACGACGACGACCAGGGCGTCGGCGTGCTCCAGGCGATCGAGAACGCCGGCCGCGACGAGTTCTTCATGGTCGGCGGTGCCGGCTCCGCCAACATGATGCGGGAGATCCAGAGCGGCGACTCCGTCGTCCAGGCGACCGTCGTCTACCCGTCGACCCAGGCCGCGGACGGCATCAAGCTCGCCCGTCTGGTCGCGCACGACAAGGGCATGAGCGACCTGACATCGGCGGGCGTCCCGCGCACCGTCCAGCTCTTCGCGCCGGTCGTCACGGCGGACAACGTCGAGCAGTACCTGCCCACCGCGTTCGAGTCCTGACCGGACGCACCACACCACCCGGCGGCGGGGCCCTGTCCCCGCCGCCGCGGTCCCGTCCGGCCTCGACCGGAGCGGGGCCGCGCCCGAAAGGAAGGACCAGGCACATGGGTGACGCAGACCGCGCACGTCTCGGCATCGGGATGGTCGGCTACTCGTTCATGGGCGCCGCGCACTCCCACGCGTGGCGTACCGCCCCCCGCTTCTTCGAGCTGCCGCTGCGCACGGAGATGACCGCCGTCGTCGGCCGTGACCCGGAGCGGGTCGCCGAGGCCGCGACACGGCTCGGGTGGGACTCCTCCGAGACGGACTGGCACCGTCTGCTCGAGCGTGACGACATCGACCTGGTCGACATCTGCACGCCGGGGAACACGCACGCCGAGATCGCGATCGCGGCGCTGGACGCCGGCAAGCACGTGCTCTGCGAGAAGCCGCTGGCCAACACGGTGGCCGAGGCGGAGCAGATGGTCGCCGCGGCCGACCGTGCCGCCGCTCGTGGCGCCCGCGCGATGGTCGGCTTCACGTACCGGCGCGTCCCGGCGATCCAGCTCGCGCGTCAGCTCGTCGCGGACGGCCGCATCGGGCAGGTGCGCCACGTGCGCGCCCAGTACCTGCAGGACTGGCTCTCCGACCCGTCCGCGCCGCTGTCGTGGCGCCTGGACAAGGAGAAGGCGGGCTCCGGAGCGCTGGGTGACATCGGCGCCCACATCGTCGACCTGACGCAGTTCATCACCGGTGAGCAGATCACCGGCGTGACCGGCGTGCTGGAGACCTTCGTGACCGAGCGTCCGGTGGCCACCGAGTTCGCCGGGCTGTCCGGCACCGGGGGCGACGAGACCGGTCCGGTGACCGTCGACGACGCGGCCGCCTTCCTGGCGCGGATGTCCGGCGGGGGCCTCGGCGTCTTCGAGGCCACGCGCTACGCCCAGGGCCGCAAGAACGCCATCCGGATCGAGATCAACGGGTCGAAGGGCTCGCTGGCGTTCGACTTCGAGGACATGAACGTCCTGCACTTCTTCGACGCCGAGGAGTCCGGTGCCACCGCCGGGTTCCGACGGATCGTCGTCACCGAGGCGGACCACCACGCCTATGTCGCGGCCTGGTGGCCTCCCGGCCACGGGCTCGGTTACGAGCACGCGTTCACGCACCAGGTCGTCGACCTCGTCTCGGCGATCGCCGGCGGCGAGGACCCGGCGCCGTCGTTCGCGGACGGTCTCGCCGTCCAGCGGGTGCTGGACGCGGTCGAGCGCAGCGCCGAGAAGGGCGTCTGGCTCGACGTCTGATCTTCTGCACCGACCGACGAAGGAGGCACGCAGACAGCACCAGCATCGACCGGTTCCATCACGTCCGGGCCGACGTGAACGGATGACGGCGGAGCGCTTCCCCCGCAGCACCACTGATCCAGACCGAAGGAGTTCCTGGTGAGTACAGTGCTCAGCGTACGTTCGCGAGCTGTGAGACGAGGCGTCGGAGCCGCTGTGGCGGCCGCCGTCGTCCTGCCGCTCTCGTGGGCCGGCATGGCCGGCGCACAGGCGGCCGAGGCCGACGAGCCGCCTCCCGTGGAGGCGGCGGCCGAGGAGTTCGACCTCCTCGTCTTCTCCAAGACGGCGGGCTTCCGCCACGGATCGATCCCGGCCGGTATCGCGGCCATCCAGCAGCTCGGTGACGACAACGGTTTCTCGGTCACGGCGACCGAGGACGCCGAAGCGTTCACGGCCGAGAACCTCGAGCAGTACGAGGCCGTGCTGTTCCTCTCGACGACCGGTGACGTGCTCGACGCCGACCAGCAGGCCGCGTTCGAGGCGTACATCCAGGACGGCGGCGGCTACGCCGGTGTCCACGCGGCATCCGACACGGAGTACGACTGGTCCTGGTACGGCGAGCTGGTGGGCGCCTACTTCAACAGCCACCCGCAGAACCAGGACGCGACGGTCAAGGTCGAGGACCACGTCCACGAGTCGACGGCGCACCTGCCGGCTCGCTGGGACCGGTACGACGAGTGGTACAACTTCCGCACGGACCCGCGGGACTCGGTGCACGTGCTGGCGAGCCTCGACGAGTCGAGCTACTCGGCCGGCTCGGGGGCGATGGGTGCCGAGCACCCGATCGCCTGGTGCCAGGCGTACGACGGTGGCCGGTCCTGGTACACGGGCGGCGGCCACACCGACGAGTCCTACGCCGAGCCGGAGTTCCTCCAGCACCTGCTGGGCGGGATCCAGACGGCGGCCGGCGTCGTGGGCTCCGACTGCGCCGCGACGCAGAGCGCGAGCTACGAGGCGGTGCCCCTGGACGACGACACGTCGAACCCGATGATGCTCGAGGTCGCGCCGGACGGCACGGTCCTCTACGTCGAGCGTGACGGTCGGGTCAGGGTCATCGACCCGGAGACCAGCACGACGACGACGGCGGCGACGCTCGACGTGACGCAGGCCAACGAGGACGGGCTGACGGGCATCGTGCTCGACCCGGACTTCGCGTCCAACGGCTGGGTGTACCTGTACTGGTCCCCGACCGACGTGGGCGAGGACGGGCCGCACAACCGGATCTCCCGGTTCACCTACGCTGACGGGTCGATCGACCTGAGCACCGAGGAGAAGGTGCTGGTCGTGCCGACGCAGCGCCAGACGTGCTGCCACGCGGGTGGCGACATGGTCTTCGACGACGAGGGCAACCTCTACCTCGCCACGGGTGACAACACGAACCCGTTCGAGTCGGCGGGCTTCTCGCCGCTCGACGAGCGTGACGGGCGCCAGAACTACGACGCGCAGCGCACCTCGGCGAACTCGAACGACCTGCGCGGCAAGGTCCTGCGGATCACCCCGCAGGACGACGGCTCCTACACGGTGCCGGACGGCAACATGTTCGAGAGCGGGACGGCGGACACGCTGCCCGAGATCTACGCCATGGGGTTCCGCAACCCGTTCCGGATCGGTCTCGACCCGGTGTCGGGCAACGTGCACGTCGCGGACTACGGCCCGGACGCAGGCAGCGCCAGCGCGACGCGTGGTCCGGCCGGAGCGGTCGAGTGGAACGTGGTGAGCGAACCCGGCTTCTACGGTTGGCCGTACTGCACCGGCTCGAACAACGCCTACATCGACTACGACTTCGCCACGGGCCAGTCGGGTGAGGCGTTCGACTGCGCCGGCGGCGTCGTCAACGACTCCCCGCACAACACGGGCATCGAGCAGCTCCCCGGAGCGATCGAGGCGGAGATCTGGTACGGCTACCAGACGAACCCGGACTTCCCCGAGATCGGTGGGGGCGGTGCGCCGATGGGTGGACCGGTCTACGAGTTCGACCCCGAGCTCGACTCGGACGTCAAGTGGCCGGAGTACTGGGACGGCAAGGCGTTCCTCGGTGAGTGGAACCAGGGCACGATGTTCTCTCTCCAGCTCGACGGCGAGGACCGCGACGACCTGGTGGACATCAACCGTGTGCTGCCCGGCATCTTCGACCCCGGCGCCGGGTTCGACCGTCCGATGGACTTCGAGTTCGGGCCCGACGGTGCCATGTACATGGTCGACTGGGGTTCGGGCTTCGGCGGGAACAACGACTCGTCGGGCATCTTCAAGGTCAACTACGTCCAGGGTGACCCGGCGCCGATCGCGAGGGCGTCCGCGGACGTCACGAGCGGACCGGCTCCGTTGACGGTGCAGTTCTCCTCGGAGGGCACGCGGCACCCGAACGACGAGCCGATCTCGTTGCAGTGGACCTTCGGCGACGGCTCGGACCCGAGCACGGAGGCGAACCCGTCGCACACCTACACGGAAGAGGGTTCGTACACCGCACAGCTCACCGTCACCGACGACTCCGGTCAGACCGGAGTCGCGAACGTGACGATCGTCGTGGGGAACGAGGCGCCGACGGTGTCGATCACGTTCCCGGAGAACGGCGGCTTCTTCGAGTGGGGCGACCAGGTCGCCTACGAGATCGCCGTCGACGACCCGGACGGTGAGGTGGACTGCGCCGACGTGCAGCTCTTCACGTCGCTGGGGCACGACTCGCACGCTCACCCGTTCGACGAGCTGACGGGCTGCGAGGGCGTCATCCAGACGGCTCGCGACGAGGGCCACGGCATCGAGTCGAATATCTTCTGGGTGATCGAGGCGATGTACACCGACGACGGCGGGGCCGCGGGCGTGCCGCTCACCGGCAACGACCTGCAGGTGCTGCAGCCCAAGCTGGTCCAGGCCGAGTTCTTCACATCGACCGGACGGCTCGACGGCTCGACGAGCTCGGGCGACGCCGGCGTGGTCACCGAGGAGACCGGCGACAGCGCCGGTGGCGGCCAGAACATCGGGTTCGTCGAGCCCGACGACTGGTGGGCGCACGACCCGATCAGCCTGGGCAACGTGGACGGCCTCTCGCTGCGCGTGGCCTCCCCGGACGGCGGAGAGGTCTCGGTGCGCTGGGGCGCACCCGACGGACCGGAGATCGGTCACTTCTCGGTCCCGTCGACCGGTGACTGGCAGGTCTACGAGGACGTCACGACGTCGCTGACGGACGCCCCGTCGGGTTCGGACGCGCTGTACTTCGTGCTCGAGTCCGGTGGCATCAACGTCAACTGGTTCGAGATCGACGGGCGCGGCGTGACCGCCAACGAACGTCCGGACCTGGACCTCGAGGTCGGCCCGCTGGAAGGGTTGGCTCCGCTCACGGTGACCGGTTCGGCCACGGCGAGCGACCCGGACGGCGAGGACGACGAGCTCGTCTACGCGTGGGACGCCGGGCTCGGCGACGGGTTCGTCGACGGCGAGCCGGCGTTCGAGCACACCTACACCGAGCCGGGCACCTATCGCCTGCAGGTGAAGGTGACCGACGGTGGCGGTGCCTACGTCCAGGAGTACGTGACGGTGACCGTCACGGCGGAGGCCGTCGAACCGGCGCTCTGCTTCCAGGGCCGCTCGGACGACTTCCTCGGCGACGAGATCGACGCCGAGCGGTGGAACGTCGTCAACCAGGACCAGGGCCTCGTCGTCGCCGACGGCGTCGCCCGGATCCCTGCGACGGTGTCCGACATCTACGGGGCCGACAACTCGACGGTGCCGAACCTGGTGCTGCAGGAGCTGCCGGACGGACCCTTCACGGCCACGGCCAAGGTGACGATCCCGGCGAACGCGCAGTACCAGCAGGCCGGCCTGCTGATCTACGGCGGGGACGACGACTACGCCAAGATGGTGATCCAGGGCCGTTCGGCCCCGGCGGACCCGTCGACGCGCGTCTTCCAGTTCATCCGTGAGGAGGCCGGCCAGCCGAACGAGGTCGGTGACTCCAACACGGCGGCGCTGGGAGCGGACTACCCGTCGACGGTCTACGTGCGCTTCACGAGCACGGACGGCTCAGACCTGCGGGCGTCCTACTCGGCGAACGGCACGGACTTCACCGACATGCCGGAGACGAAGTCGCTCGACGGCCTCGTCGACCCGCAGATCGGGCTGGTCTCCCTCGCGGGTGCCAGCTCGACGGCCCCGGTGGTGGATGCTGAGTTCGACTGGTTCCACCTGACGCCGGACGACTCGGTGTCGACCACGCCGGACGACGAGTTCGACGGTGAGGAGCTCGACACCTGCCGTTGGCAGATCGTCCGCGAGGACGAGTCGGGCTACCGGGTGGCTGACGGTTCGCTGCAGATCGACACCACGGCGACCGACATCTACACCGGGACCAACACCGACGTGCCGAACATCGTCCTCCAGGACCAGCCGGAGGGTGACTGGACGGTCGAGACGCGGGTCGACGCCTCGCAGCTCGTGGAGCAGTACCAGCAGGGCGGTCTGATCCTCTACGGGGACGACGACAACTACGTCAAGCTGGACTACGTCACGGACAACGCCGCCGGTGACCCCGTCTCGGCGCGTCTGGAGCTGCGGTCGGAGGTCGACGCCACCGTCGTCAACCCCCAGCCGAACGTCTCCGGTCTGACCGAGGACGTCTGGTCCCTGCGCCTGACCAAGGAGGGCACGACCTTCACGGGCTCGTACTCGACCGACGGTGAGACGTGGGAGCAGTTCGGCGACCCGGTCGAGCACGAGGGGCTTGCGCAGGCCAAGGTCGGCCTGTTCGCCCTGGGCGGCTCGCAGACGACCTCGGCGACCGTTCTCTTCGACCACTTCCGGGTGGTCGGCGACGACACGGAGCCGCTGGCGGTCGTCGGTTCGCTCGACCCGGCCGAGCCGGATCGTGAGGACGGCACCTACACCGGGCCGGTGACGGTCACGGTGGAGGCCACGGGTGGTCCGGACGGCGCGACGGTCTACCGCGAGGTGAACGTCGACGGCGCCGGCTGGGCCGAGTACACGGCTCCGGTCGAGGTGACCGGAGCGGGCGACCACACGGTCGAGGTGCGTGCTTCGGCCGGCGGTGAGGACGTCGTGGGCGAGACCCTGACGTTCACCATCGCCGCGCCTGACGCGACGCCGGTGACCCCGAGCGTCGAGGTCGTCCAGGCCACGTGCGCCTGGGCGGACGACGGCACCCACGAGGTCACGGGTGGAGCGATCGTCACGGCCGAGGTGGAGGGCGTGCGGTACGTCGTGCGTCCGCTCACCGAGGACGGTGCGGGTCCGGTGGTCGACGACCTCGACGACCTGGCCGCGGGCACCTACCGCGTGGCAGCCCGTCCGGGCGACGGGTACGTCGTGGAGCCGGGTGACGGCTGGCGTGTCAACGCCAACGGCTTCGGCGTCCTCCGTGTGACCATCGACGAGCCCGAGTGCCCGGAGCCGACTCCGGTGACCCCGACGGTCGCGGTCACGCAGGCCGGCTGCGAGGTCGACGGGGACGGCGAGAACGTGCGCATCGGTGGTTCGCTCACCGGTGTGGCGGTCGAGGGTGTCAAGGGCTACGTGGTGCACAACTGGGTGGACGGGGACCTCAACGACGGCAAGCCGTCGGACCTGGGGAACCTGGCACCCGGTCAGTACCACGTGATCGCGACGCCTGCCGCCGGCCACGTGCTCGAGATCGACGGTGACTGGAAGCTGAGCCCGTCGGGCAAGGCGACGCTGGTCGTCACGATCGAGGCCTACGGCTGCGACCGTGTCCCCGCGGTGGAGCTCACGCAGGCGAGCTGCACCGACGGCAAGCTCGTGGCGGGTTCGATGAATCCGCTCGACGTCGCCGGGGTCAAGTCGTACGTGGTCCACAACTGGGTCGACGGCCACGCGCAGGGCAAGCCGAAGAAGCTGTCGACGCTGCCCGCGGGGAGCTACCGCGTGATCGCGAGCCCGGAGCCGCGCACCGAGCTCGAGGTCGAGGGTGACTGGGAGCTGAGCCCGTCGGGCAAGGCGAAGGTCATCCTGACCGTGGAGGAGGTGGACTGCCACTGATCCGGTCGCGGGGGGCCGCACGTGCGGCCCCCCGCCCCACGATCGCCGCTGGACGGGGCGCCGGGCGTCCGACGGCGCGGTCCCGGCCCGGGGACGGTGCCGTCGGCCGGTGACCATCCAGCGGTAGGCCGGCCTCGAGCCGGCAGACCCTCGGCACAGGACGGTGCGCTCCGCTCCTGTGCCGAGGGGCCTCGGCGTCACGAACTCGAAGGAGCACGGCAGATGATCACCCAGCACGATCAACGGCGATGGACGACGACGGCGCTCGCCGTCCTCGCGACCCTCGTCTTCGCCGTCGTGGCGTGGGCAGCAGCTCTGCCGCCGGCCGCGGCGCACGGAGGTGACCTGCAGATCGACGTCGGGACCGACGGCTCCGGGGGTGTCGACGCCGTGGTCGTCTGGGCCGCGGACGGCCACCCGGTCGAGGAGACCGTCGACGTCACGGTCAAGGCCGTCTCCGACGACGGCGAGGAGGTCGGGCCTGTGCAGCTGACGTCCGCCTCGGAGGGTGTGGGGTGGTACCGGTCCGAGGCGGGCCTGCTCGGTGAGGGGCACTGGACTCTCACGGTGCGGGCGACGGAACCCTCGAAGTACAAGTCGAAGACCGAGCTCGACGTCGTCGCGCCGCCGACACCCACCGCCGAGCCTGCGGACACCGACGACGTCGACGAAGCCGCCGCGGAGACCGCGGCCGACGCCTCCGACCCGGCGAGCACCGCCACGGCCGGGACTCCGGCCTGGGTCTGGATCGCCGTCGGGGTCGTCGTCGTGGGTGCCGCCGTGCTGATCCTGGTCAGGCGACGTCGCTCCGCCTGATCTCTGTCACGACCTCGCCCCCGCAGAGGGGGTGACCGAAGGAAGGAACCGACATGACCCGACCGATCTCTCTCTTCACCGGCCAGTGGGCCGATCTGCCGCTCGAGGAGGTCGCCGGCCTGGCCGCGGGCTGGGGCTACGACGGCCTCGAGCTGTGCTGCTGGGGCGACCACATGGACGTGTCGCGGTGGGACGACGCCGACTACGTCCAGGGGCGCCTGGACCTGATGGAGCGGCACGGGCTGCGCATCGTCGCCATCTCGAACCACCTCACGGGGCAGGCCGTGTGCGACGACCCGATCGATCGTCGTCACGAGGAGATCCTGCCGCCGCAGGTGTGGGGCGACGGCGACCCCGAGGGTGTGCGGCAGCGTGCCGCCGAGGCGATGAAGGACACGGCGCGCATGGCGGCGAAGCTGGGTGTGAAGACCGTCGTCGGCTTCTCCGGGTCTTCGATCTGGAAGACGGTCGCGATGTTCCCGCCGGTGCCGGCGGACATGGTGGAGGCGGGGTACCAGGACTTCGCGGACCGTTGGAACCCGATCCTCGACGTCTTCGAGGAGGTCGGCGTGCGGTTCGCACTGGAGGTGCACCCGAGCGAGATCGCCTACGACTACTGGACGGCGAAGCGCACGCTCGAGGCGATCGGTCATCGCGAGTCGTTCGGCCTCAACTGGGACCCGAGCCACATGGTGTGGCAGGACATCGACCCGGTGGCGTTCCTCTGGGACTTCGCGGACCGGATCTACCACGTGCACTGCAAGGACACGAAGAAGCGCCTGAACGGTCGCAACGGCCGGCTCTCCTCCCACCTGGCCTGGGCGGACCCCCGACGCGGCTGGGACTTCATCTCCACGGGGCACGGCGACGTGCCGTGGGAGGACGCGTTCCGCATGCTCAACGCGATCGGCTACGACGGCCCGCTCTCCGTGGAGTGGGAGGACGCCGGCATGGATCGGCTCGTGGGTGCGGCCGAGGCGGTCGAGTTCGTGCGCCGGTACGCGTTCGATGCGCCGGACGCCGCGTTCGATGCGGCGTTCTCGTCGCAGTGAGCGCCCCGGCGTGACTACCCGGCGGGGGACTGCAGCATGACGACGTCGTCGTGCTGCACCCCGCCGACGTCGTAGGTACGCCGGCCCACGACGTCGAACCCGTGGCGCCGGTAGAACGCCTGGGCGCGAGCGTTCTCGCCGTTGGTCCCGAGCCAGAGCGGACTGCCGGGGGCGAGGCGACGGGCCTCGTCGGTCGCCTCCGACAGGATGCGCCCGGCCGTCCCGGTCCCGAGGTGGTCGGGGTGCACGTAGATCTTGGACAGCTCGACGTACGGTCCGGGCCCGACGGCGGCACGCAGGACCGCGAGCTCCTCCGTCCCGGAGGGCTCGCCCCGCACCAGCAGCGCGTAACCCACGGGGCCCCCGGCGTCCCCGGCGCCGGTCGGGGACTCGGCGACGAGCAGCACATGCTCGGGGGAGGTGCTCCATCTCGCAAAGTGCCCGGGGGTCAGGTGCTGGGCGACGTGCGCTGCCATCGTGGGTACGGGGGTGCCCGGAGGGCACGCCAGCGGGAACGTCAGCGCGGCCAGCCACGCGATCTCGGCGGCCTCTCGCGCGCGGGCACGGCGGACGACGACGGGTTGTGCTGTCACCCGACGAACCTAGCGCGGGCGCGAGACTCCGGCATCAGGCGGTGGCAGCAGGCTGACCTGCATCGACACGAGAGGTCGCGGTGTGCCGGGCGTCACCCCGCGACCGAGTTGGCGCCAGGGCCGGGGACGTGTAATGTTCTCGAAGTCAGCCCGACAGGAACCGGACACCGCGAGGTGGCCGCCGGGGTCTGAAACTCTCACCGAAGGTCGTGGATCGCTTCGTGCGCCACGAGCCAGGAGCGGGAGACCTCGCCGCGAGATGCGGGCTTGGATCGGATCGCCAAGGCGGTTTGGACCGGGCCGGGAGATCGGGTAAGGTTGAAGGGTTGCCCCGGACGGGTCGGAGCGGTTGTTTCGGTCTTGGATGGTGTGCGTCGGTTGTTTGA